>JAYTQW010000494.1:0-3739 GCA_043746535.1 Rhodospirillales bacterium | reverse complement strand
GGTGCAGATCCTGACCCATATCGGGGTGCCGTTCCACACCGCCAACGTCCTGGAAGACCCGGCCCTGCGCGACGGCATCAAGCAGTTCTCCAACTGGCCAACGGTGCCGCAGCTCTACGTCGCGGGCGAGCTAGTCGGCGGCTGCGACATCGTGACCGAGATGTACCAGTCGGGCGAGCTGGCCGCCTTGCTGGCCGAGAAGAACGTGGCCCACGAAGTCAGCGCCTAACCAGCAGCCTCGCCTCGAACCGCGCCGCCGCCGCGCTGGCCTGGCGGCCCGGCAGACTCAGTTTCGTCAGCGCGCGGCGCGGGGCGAAGTCTCGGGCCGTCAGCACTTTCAGGCGGCCGAGGGCGATCTGGTCAGTGGCGGACGCGGCGGGCACCAGGGCGATGCCCAACCCCGCCGCCACCACCTGCTTGATCGCCTCGGTGCTGCCGACCTCCAGCATCTCGCGCGGTGTCACGCCGTAGCCGGCCAGCGCCGCCGCCGCGACCGCGCGCGTGCCGGAGCCTGGCTCCCGCACGATCATGATCTCCGCCGACAGCATGGCCGCATCGGCCACGCGCCCGGCCAGCCGGTGGTGGGGGGCAGCGATCAGGATCAACGCCTCGTCGCGCCACGGCTCGGCCAAAATGCCGGGCAGATCGACCGGCCCTTCCACCAGCGCCACGTCCAGTTCGCGCGCCAGCAACCGTGCCGCGACGGCGTCGGTGTTGGCGCTGACCAGCCGCAATATCACACCGGGATGCTCCCGGTGGAACGCGCCCAGGATCGGCGGCAGCACATAGGTCGCGATGGTGGTGCTGGCGCCGATGACCAGGGTGCCACGGCGCAGGCCGCGCAGTTCGGCCAGGGACGCCTCGGCGGCATGCTCGGCGGCAAACAACGGCGCCGCCTCGCGCATCAGGATGCTTCCGGCCTCGGTCAGCGTGACGCCGCCAGCGCCGCGTTCCAGCAGGCGATGGCCGACCTGTGCCTCGAACTCGCGCACGCCCTTGGAGACGGCGGGCTGGCTGATGTGCATCGCCTCGGCGGCGCGTGAGAAGCCGCCATGCCGGGCCACCGCCACGAACAGGCGCAGGAGGTGCAGGTTGAGCGCCATGCCGGACCCTACCCGCTCATAACCGGACTGCATATGTGTAGGAAATACATGTATTGGAGTTATAACTCGGCGTCCATCAGATTGCGGGCATGAAAACGCTCGCACGCCTGCTTCCCGGCATCCTGCTCTGCCTCGTGGTCACCCTCGCCGGTATGGCCCTGCAACGGCTGGAACAACGTGCGCTGGGCCGCCCGTACCTGGAGGCGCTGGTGCTGGCGATCCTGCTCGGCACGCTGATCCGGACGCTATGGCAGCCGGGTGCGCGCTGGACCCCCGGCATCCATTTCGCCGCCAAGACGCTGCTGGAGGTGGCGGTGGTGCTGCTCGGCGCCTCGATCAGCTTCCAGGCCATCCTCGCGGTCGGACCCGGTCTGCTGCTCGGCATCGCCGGCGTGGTCGCGGTGGCGATCGTCGCCAGCTACGGCATCGGCCGGCTGGCCGGGCTGCCGGCGCGGATGGCGGCGCTGGTGGCGTGCGGCAACTCGATCTGCGGCAACTCCGCCATCGCGGCGGTGGCGCCGGTGATCGGCGCGGAGTCCTGCGATATCGCCGCCTCGATCGCCTTCACCGCCGTGCTCGGCGTCGTCGTCGTGCTGGCCTTGCCGCTGCTGGTTCCGTTGCTGGCGCTCAGCCACCTGCAATTCGGCGTGCTGGCCGGCCTCACCGTCTATGCGGTGCCGCAGGTGCTGGCCGCCACGGTCCCGGTCGCCGCCATCAGCACCCAGATCGGCACGCTGGTAAAGCTGGTGCGCGTGCTGATGCTGGGGCCGGTGGTGGTGGCGCTATCGCTCGGGGGCGGCCGGCTGTTCGGCGCCAGTGGGACCGAGCGGCCAAAACTGCGGCTCGCCCACCTGCTGCCCTGGTTCATCGTCGGCTTCCTCGCCCTGGCCGCCTTGCGCTCGGCCGGCTGGGTGCCACAGGCCGCGGTCGCGCCGGCCAATGCGGCGGCGGGCCTGCTCACCATCGTCTCGATGGCAGCACTCGGCCTCGGCGTCGACGTGCGTGTGGTGGCGCGGGCCGGCGGGCGCGTGACCTTCGCGGTAGTGGCCTCCCTGCTTGTGCTGGGCGGCATCAGCCTGGGGCTGATCCGGCTGCTTGGGGTCGCCTGACGTTGGAGCAAGGCCATGGGCTTTGCCCCTGGACCCCAGCAAAGGCTGAGCCTTTGCAATCCTTTTGTCTTAAGCAACGGGGTTTGGGGCCTGCGGCCCCAATGGGTCGAGGGCGACGCCCTCGCCTGCCTTGGCAGCCCACTACCGGGTAGCGCGTTCGGCCGTATAGAGTGCCCGGAACCGGGCCAACCGGTCGGCCCGCGTGTCGCCGCCTGGCGCGAACACCTGTTCGATCGCAGGCCGGGTGCAGATGTCGTCCTCCGATCCCACGCCGGCCGCGAGCATCCCCAGCCGCGCCGCGCCGAACGCGCCACCAAGTTCCGCGCCCGCCGGCAGCGACAGCTCGATGCCAAGGATGTCGGCCAGCATCTGCCCCCAGAACCGGCTGCGGGCGCCGCCGCCGACCAGCAGGCAGCTATCCAGTCGCGCGCCGGCCTCGGTCAGCACGTCGTGGCCGTCGGCGAGGGAGAAGGCGACGCCCTCCAGCACCGCATAGACCATGGCCGCGACGCCGTGCCCGGCGCGCAGTCCGGCGAACATCGCCGAGGCGTTTGGGTCGTTGTGCGGCGTCCGCTCGCCGGACAGGTAGGGCAGGAAAATCGGCGCGCCTTCACGATGCGCCGGGTTGGCGGCCCATGCCTCCGCCTCGCTCAGCAGCCGGCCGATATCGTGCGGACGCCCGACGATCTCGGCGACCCATGCCAGCGCCGCCGCCGCCGACAGATGCACGGTCATGCCGTGCCAGCGCCCGGGCAGCGCATGGCAGAAGGCGTGCAGCGTGCGTGCGGGCGCGGACACGTAGCGGTCGGTCACGGCGAACAGCACGCCCGAGGTGCCGAGCGACAGGAAGCCCTCGCCCGCCCGGATGGCGCCGATGCCGACTGCCGAGGCCGCGTTGTCGCCGCCACCAGCCGCTATGGGGATTGCGGCACCCGCCAGGCCCCACGCGGCAGCCAGTTCGGGGGACAGGTCGGCCGAACGCCGCGACCCCTCGACCAGCTCCGGCATCTGCGCCCGGCGCATCCCGGTTGCCGCCAGCAGCGTGTCGTCCCAGGCCCGCGCACCCACGTCGAGCCAAAGCGTGCCCGAGGAGTCCGACAGGTCCGACACGAACGCGCCGCTCAGGCGGTAGCGGATGTAGTCCTTCGGCAGCAGCACGCGCGTGGTGGCCGCGAACACCTCCGGCTCGTGCCGGCTGACCCACAGCAGTTTCGGCGCGGTGAAACCCGGCATGGCGATATTGCCGGCGCGGGTGGCGAGATCGGGCACCAGCCGGGTAAGGTCGGCGCACTCGGCCCCGCTGCGGCCATCGTTCCACAGGATTGCCGGCCGCAGCACCTCGCCGCGCGCATCCAGCAGCACCGCGCCGTGCATCTGCCCGGACAGGCCGATCGCCCGCAGCCCCCGCCATGCCTCCGGCGCCGCCGCTCGCACCGTCGCCACCGCCGCCAGCGTCGCCTGCCACCAATCCTCCGGGTTCTGCTCCGACCACAACGCAAGCGGGCGCGACACCTCCAGGCTGGCGGA
>JAYTQW010000493.1:0-4992 GCA_043746535.1 Rhodospirillales bacterium | reverse complement strand
CGCCGCACCCTGGGCGAACTGCCACCGCTCGTCATCGTCGCCGTTGGCGAACGGGAAACGGTCCTCGTCCGAGCCAAGCCAGTCGGCCAGCATCAGGAGCCCGGCGAAGGCGTGGATCATTGCTGGCCGGTCCGGCAAGGCGGGACCGGCCTCGAACGCAGGCACGAACCATCGGTCGAGGGCGTCGCGCATCGGCGCCAATCGTGCCATCGGGTCGTCCCCACCCATTGGCCACCAATGCACGGCAGACGGCGGCGGCTGCGCCAGGCGCCATGGGCGGCCGTGATGGGCCAGGGTGGCCGCCAGCCACTGGCGAGCACTGTCGGCCTCAAACCACGCCTCCATCCGGTCGAGACCGAGCGTGTCGTAGAGCCGCTCCAGGATAGGGCCAGGACCAGGGACAGCTGAATCCAGACTAAAGACCCATGCGAGCTGGTCGATATGGCCCACTGGCGGGGCAGCCGGGTTGGACCGGGCCTGGAACCCCCGATTGACCTTGCCAATGTCATGCAGGAACGCCAGTGCGCCGAGCCGCCACCGTAACGCTCCTGGCAGCTCGTTCAGTCCGCCGAGGCGGGCCAGACGAGCAGCGATCGTGGGCTGGTCGAGCAGCGCCATCAGCACCGAAGCCACATCGGCCGAATGGCCGATGAGGCTGTGCCAACTGCTCCGGTCCGGAGCTAGCTTTGCCCATACGCGGTTTGGCGTCTCAAGAGGAACTAGCATTCCACCGAGGTAAGCGCTTTACGGGTGAAAGTAGATATGATTTTGTATCTACTTGCTTGATGACGCCACCCTTCTGCGCCCGAAATCCGACATCGCGCACCTGCAACGCGGCCACCAACTCCACACCTGCGTCGACATCGCCCGACGCGGTCGCACTCGAACTGGCCTGCACGCGCTCTGGCCGGCGCGGGCGGCCAGGCTTTACCACTCGGCATGAAAGCGGAAGGCGCCCGTTTTCGCTGGCGACGGAACGGCGGTGGATGCTTGCGCGGCTGGAGGTCAAGCCAGGCCTGACTTTGCGCGCGCTTCTGTCCGAGCTGCGCTACGAACGCGGACAGCCCGGCGAGCTGATCCACATCGGCATCAACAAGCTCAGCCGCATCGACGGCATCGGCCACCGCATCACTGGCAACCGCACCGGCCAGAGCAACCGCCGCGCCGTCGGGCGAGGCCTCGGGTGGGAATACCCGCACGTCGCCATCGACGACCGCTCTCGCCTGGCATTCACCCAGTTGCTGCCCGGCGAACTACAGGAAGACGCCACAGCCTTCCTGGAAAGCAGCCTTGCCTGGTTCAGGCGGCACGGCGTCACCGTCCAGCGCGTCATAACCGACAACGGGTCGGCCTACAAAAGCCGGATGTTCGCCGCCGCACTGAACCGGCACGGCGTCGCCCACAAACGCACCCGGCCCTACACGCCCAAGACCAACGGCAAGGCCGAACGCTTCATCCAGAGCAGCATCCGCGAATGGGCCTACGCCACCCCCTTCAGCAGCTCGGCCGAACGGGATCACCCGTCGGATAAAAATGCTCGCTAAAACGAAGGCCTGGAGCATTTTCCGCGCGCCTATCGGGGCGGATCATGCTCTAGCATCCCCGGATGCCCAGCCCCGCACCCATGACCGCCGACGCCGAGCCCTCGATAGCCGAGTTGATCGCCGCCCGCCCGCATCTCGCCATGCACGCCATGGACGGGCTGCTGCTGGAGGGCGTGGCCCTGCACGCCATCGCCGATGCGCTCGGCACGCCGACCTGGGTGTATGGCGCCGGCACCATCCGTGCCCGGCTGCGTCAACTGACCGAGGCGCTGCGCCCGCAGGGCGTCGGCATCCACTATGCGGTCAAGGCCAACGACCACCTCGCCGTGTTGCGGCTGATGCGCGACGGCGGCGCCGGGGCGGATGTGGTCAGCGCGGGCGAGTTCAGCCGTGCCCGCGCCGCCGGCATCGCGGCCGGCCACATCGTGTTCTCCGGCGTCGGCAAGGGTGCGCCTGAGATCGCGGCGGCGCTGGGCGAGGGCGTCGGCCAGATCAACGTGGAAAGCCCGGCCGAGCTGGCGATGATCTCCGCCATCGCCTCGGGCATGGGCCAGGTGGCGCGGGTGGCGCTGCGCATCAACCCGGACATCGACGCCGGCACCCATGCCAAGATCACCACCGGGCGCGCGGACAACAAGTTCGGCGTCGCCTACGGCCAGGCCGCCGCGCTGTACGCCCACGCGGCCGCGCTGCCGGGGATCGAGCCGGTCGGCATCGCCGTGCATATCGGCAGCCAGATCCTCTCGCTGGCCCCATACCGAGCCGCCTATGCCCGCGCCGCCGCGTTGGTGGGCGCGTTGCGCGAAGCCGGGCAGCGCGTGGCGGTGGTGGATTGCGGCGGCGGCCTGGGCATCGGCTACGGCGACGAGCCGGGCGCATCCCCCGCCGCGTTCGCCGGCGTGCTGCGCCAGGCGTTCGCCGGCCTCGACGTTCGATTGATGGTCGAGCCAGGGCGCTGGCTGGTCGGCCCCGCCGGCGTGCTGCTGGCCTCGGTGGCGCTGACCAAGGCAACCGCGAACCGCCACTTCATCGTGCTCGACGCGGCGATGAACGATCTGGCGCGTCCGGCGATGTACGATGCGTGGCACGGCATCGTGCCGGTATCGGCGGTGACGGCCCTGGCGCCGGCGTCGCCCGCCGATATCGTCGGCCCGGTCTGCGAGACCGGCGACACGTTCGCGCGAAACCGCATGGCGCCGGCCCTTGCAGCCGGCGACCGCGTGGCGATTCTCGATACCGGCGCTTATGGAGCGGTGATGAGTTCGACCTACAATGCCCGTCCGCTCGCAGCCATCGCCATGGTGGACGGCGACCGCTGGGCCACCATCCGCGCCCGGCAGCGTCCCGAGGCGATGTGGGCCGAGGAGCTGATCCCGGACTTCGCCGCATGATCGCGCCACCCGGCCTTGGCCGCAAACGGCGGGCGGCGCGCCTCGTGCTGTGGTTCGAGCAGGCGTGGCCGGCGCTCTGGCCGGCGCTGGGCTTGGCCGGAGTCGGGCTGTGCGCCGCCTGGGCCGGCTTGTTCACCGTCCTGCCGCCAGTTCCGCACCTGCTGCTGCTGGCGGCGGGCGCCAGCCTGTTCGCCGTCCTGCTGGCGCGGGGCCTGCGCCGGCTGCGGCGGCCCACCGGGCAGGCGGTCGACCGGCGGCTGGAGTCGGCTGGCGGCCTACGCCATCGCCCGCTATCCGCGCTGGCCGACCGCCCATCGGTGGGTGCGGCGCAGGATCCGCTGTGGCAGGCGCATCTGGCGCGCGTCAGCCGTGAGCTGGGCCGGCTGCGCGTCGGCTGGCCGCATCCGGGGCTGGCGGCGCGCGACCCGCGTGCCCTGCGCGGCCTGCTGGTGGTGGCGCTGGTGGCCAGCCTCATCGTCGCCGGCCCCGACGCCGGCTTCCGGCTGGCACAGGCGTTCCAGCCCGGCTTCGTGCCACAGCCACCGCCGCCCGCGTTGCAGATCGAGGCGTGGCTGACTCCGCCCGCCTTCACCGGCCAGGCGCCGGTCGCCTTGCGGCCCGACCATCCCGACGTGACCGCGCCGGCCGGCTCGCGCGTCAGCGTCAGCGTCTCCGGTGGCAGCGGCGCCACGCCGCATCTGGGCTGGGACCATGCCGACCAGCCGTTCCATCCACTCGACGCCAGCAGCTTCCAGGCTGGCGCCGAGCTCACCCATGACGGCCCGCTCAGCGTCGGCATCGATGGGCATGAGGTGGCGCATTGGCAGGTCTCGGTGCTGGCCGACGCGGCCCCGGTGGTCGCCTGGGCGCAACCCCCCGGCGAGCAGCCGAGCCGCCGCCGCAACGGCGGCCTGCCGCTCACCCGGCTGCCGTGGCAGGTCTCGCACCAATACGGCGTGGTGACGCTGGCTGCCGAACTGCGCCTGCGTGCCCAGCCGCAGGCCCCGGCGTTGTCGGTCGACATCCCACTCGCGGGCCGCGCGCCGAAGACCGCGCATGGCGCCCGCGTGGTCGACCTGACCGCTAATCCCTGGGCTGGCCTGCCGGTCTCCGGCGTGCTAGTTGCGGGCGCTGCGGGGGGCGTGGCCGGGCGCAGCGCGGTGGCGGAGTTCGTGTTGCCGGAGCGGCATTTCCGGCATCCCACCGCGCGCGCCATCGTCACCGTGCGCAAGATGCTGGCGCTGCGCCCCGACGACCGCGCGGCGGCGCTGGCCGCACTCGATGCCATCGCCGCCGACACCGCCACCTGGCAGGACGATGCCGGCGGGTTCCTCGCCTTGCGCGGCGCGCAGGGCATGTTGCGGCACGACCAGGGCACCGGCGCGATCGGGGCGGTGCAGTCCAGCCTGTGGGAACTGGCGCTGCGGCTTGAAGAAGCCGGCGCGTCGCGCACCGCGCAGTCACTGGCACAGGCGCGGCGCGATCTGCGTCAGGCGTTGAGTCCGGCCAATCCGGACAGGAAGCCCGATCCCCGTGAGGTCGAGCGCCGCAGCCAGACGGTCGAGCGCGCGTTGCAGAAGTATCTACAGGCGTTGGCGCAGGAGCGGCGGCGCGACCCGTCCAGCCACAAGCAGCCGGACCTGGACCGCGCGCATCGCGATGCCGAGGCGGCGTTGCAGAAGCTGCGCGACGCCGCACGGCAGGACCATATGGACGACGCGCGCGACCGCATGGCGGAACTCGATCAGGCGCTGGACCAGTTGCAGCGTGAGGGCGGCGACGGCGCCACGCCGCGGCAACGCGCCCGCGCGCAGCAGCGGCGGGCCGGCCGGCGACAGGGCCAGCGCCACGTGACGGCGTTGCAGGACATCGTGCGGCGCGAAGTCGGTCTGCTTGACCATGCCCAACATCGCGGGGCGCCCGCGGACGATGCGGCCAACTCATTGACGTTCCCGCCTGGGCAGGCGCCACAGGATGCCGTTGCGGATACGGTGCCGCAGGATGCGGAGCGCCGTGGCGACCATCGGGTGCAGCAGGCGCTGCGCCTGGCGCTTGGC
>JAYTQW010000492.1:0-4696 GCA_043746535.1 Rhodospirillales bacterium | reverse complement strand
GGCAGGGCTTCGGCCGCGGGACGGCGCAGGCTGGCGCGGATGCGGGCGAGCAGTTCCTCCAGGTCGAACGGCTTGGCGATGTAGTCGTCGGCGCCCGCGTCCAGCCCGCGCACGCGGTCGCGCACGGCGTCGAGCGCGGTCAGCATGATGACCGGAACCCCCGGCTGGCGCGTGCGGATGCGCGGCAGCAGGGTGATGCCGTCACCGTCCGGCAGCCGGCGGTCGAGCAGGATCAGCGCGTAGCGGGTGGTGGTGACCGCCGCCTCGGCGTCGGCGATGCAGTCCACCACATCGACCACGAACGAGGCCCGGCGCAGGTGCTCCGACACCAGCCGCGCCATGTCCACCTCATCCTCCAGCAGCAGCAGGCGCATGGATCGTCCCTGAGTTGACCGGCGCAGCTATAGCACAGGAAATTGCGCCAGCCTGACGCCGCGCGTGTCATGATCGGGTCAGGCGATCATGCCAGATCGGACAGCGTCGTCGAGGAGCCTGCCATGGGTGTGAAAAACCGTCCCAGCCTGTTGTGCCGGCGGTCGCTGCGGTTTCGCCTGTTCGGCCCCATCATCGGCGCGCAGACGCTGGCGGTGATGCTGGCGATGGCGGCGTTCCCGTTCGTCTCGCCCTATGTCAGAGCCGTCGACATCGCCGCTGAGTCGACCCAGATGCTGGTGCGGCACTCGTTGGTCCGCGCGCCGGACGGGCATCTGGCGATAAAGCCGATCCACCCGCTGGTGGAGTATGCGCGGCGGCGGCCGAACCTTGTCTATGCGGTGCTCGACGGCCACGCGCAGGGGTTGGTGGAGGGATCGAGCCCGGTGCTGCTGCCGGTGGTGGAGCGGCTGCGCGGGCTGGCGCTGCGCAAGCATGCCGACCTGGAGTTCGCGTTGACCGGGCTGCCGTACGCGGCCGTCAAGGTCGCGGTGGAGCCGATCGGCCTCGGGCAGGTGACGATCATCTCGGCCGGCAACTCGTTCGGCGCCGACGACGCGCCGGCGTTCGTGATGCGGTTCATGCCGGCGCTGCTGCCGATCTTCGTGCCGGTGCTGTTCGCCGCCATCGTGGTGGTGCCGATCGTCGTCACCCGCTCCATGCGCGGCGTGCGGGTGGCCGCCGACGAGGCCAGCGAGATCGACATGCGCAGCCTGGACCGCCGGCTGTCGACCAGGGGCGTGCCGCTGGAGATCCTGCCGCTGGTGGACGCGGTGAACGCCGTGCTGGGCCGGCTGCGCGACGGCGTGGGACGCGAGCGGCTGTTCGCGGCCAACGCGGCGCACGAGCTGCGCACCCCGGTCGCCATCCTGCTGGCGCGCATCGACGCCGGCCAGGGCGACGCCCGGCATAAGCAGGAGCTGAAGCGCGATGCCCAGCGCATCGGGTTGCTGGTGGAGCAACTGCTCGCCGTGGCGCGGCTGGACCACCACGGCGTCACCTTGGACGAGGAGATCGAGTTGGTCGGCAGCGTGCGCGGCCTGATCGCCGACCGCGCGCCGCTGGCCATCCGCATGCGCCGCAACCTGGTGTTCGCGCCGCCGCGCGGGGCCGTGCTGGTGCTGGGTCATGCCCGCGCGCTGGAAAGCGCCATCGCCAACCTGCTCGACAACGCGCTGGCGGTGGAGCCGGAGTGTGGCTCGGTCGATGTCAGCATCGCGGTGGAGGCCGGCGGACAGGTGGTGTTGCAGATCGCCGACCACGGGCCGGGGATCGACGATGCCGAGCGCGACCTGGTGTTCCAGCCGTTCTGGCGCAAGGACGAGCGGCGGGTCGGCTCCGGCCTCGGCATGACCATCGCGCAGAAGGTGGTGGTGCGGCACGGCGGCGCCATCGCCATCGGCGAGACGCCGGGCGGCGGCGCCACGCTGCGGGTCACGCTGCCCTGTCGCCGTGGCCCGGCAATCGCCCCCGCACCGTCTACGGCGCCGTCTCTGGCACCGTCCCCGGCATCGTCCGAGGAGCGCCGCGCCGCCGCGTAGCCGCCACCATCCGTCCGGGGATGTCCAGGTCGGCCAGGGCCGCGCCGGGCAGCGAGGGCAGCATCGCGCGCGCCACCAGCCGGCGGTGGCAGCACGCCGGATCGGCCTCGAAGCACAGCAGGCAACTCGGCGCCGTGCGGGCGATGGCGACCGCGTGGGCCAGGTCGGCCTGTGCGCGGTTGGTCAGCATGTGCTCGGCGAAGATATGCTCCAGCGCGCCCACGTCGCCGCGCCGTGCCGCGTCGCGTCCGGCGCGCGGGGTGCCCAGCCCGCGCAGCCCGGTGTAGCGGATGCCCGCCTGGTCCAGCGACGCCGCCAGTTGACGCTTGGAAAAGCCCGGCTTGCGCGACAGCGGCACGGCGCGCACGTCGATCAGGTGCGCCACGCCGGCGTCGAGCAAGGCCCGCACCACCGCGTCGATGGTGGTGGCCTGATAGCCGATGGTGGCGAGCGGGATCAGCGTTGCAGCGGCTCCACCCCGCCCGGCTCAGCTAGTCCCAGGGGGGCGAGGCAGCGGTTCACCGCCTCGCGTGTCACCCGCAGTTGCACCTTGAGCGCCGCGTTGCGGTTGGTGACGAACGCATCGCGGGTCTGCTGCGTCGCCTCCAACACCTGCGGGTCACGCCGCGCGTCCCGTTCGCAGCGGCCGCGCGGCGTGTCGGCGGTGTGTGTGGCGCAGCCGGCCAGCCCGAACAGAAGGCAGCAAAGCAGGCGGTTCACGGGGCGCATACCCAGTCCTCCATCAGCCGGCGGGCGATGCTGTCATGGCCGGGCACCGACAAGCGGGCGCCCTCCAGCTTGGTCAGGCCGGGCGCCATCAACGCCTGCGCGATCTCGGCGCGGCTGAACCACTGCGCGTCGGTCAGTTCGACCGGGTCGATGACGATGTCCTGGTTCAGCGCGCGGGCATAGAAGCCGAGCATGATGCTGGCGGGGAACGGCCATGGCTGGCTGCTGTGATAGGTCACGTCGGCGACGCGGATGCCGGACTCCTCGAACACCTCGCGCGCCACCGCCTCCTCCAGGCTCTCGCCCGGCTCCACGAACCCGGCCAGTGTCGAGTACATCGTCGTGGTCGGGAACCGGCTGGAGTGGCCGAGCAACGCGCGGTCGCCGCTGGTCACCAGCATGATGACGGCCGGGTCGGTGCGCGGGAAATGCTGGGTCTCGCAGGCCGGGCAGACGGTGGCGTTGCCGGCGTGGCGCGGCACCACCGGCTGCCCGCAATTGGCGCAGAAGCGGTGCCGCGCGCGCCAGTGCAGCAGGCCGCGCGCGTGGGCCAGCAGCGCCGCCTCGTCCGGCGGCAGCGATCCGGCCACCGCGCGCAGGTCGGTGAAGGCCCCGGCCGCCGGCGGCAGCAGCGGCAGCGGATCGTCGGCGGCGCTGAGGTCGATCGCGAACAGCGGGGTCCGGTCATGCCACAAGCCGAGCAGCGCCCAGGGGCAGTCGAGTGCCGGCCGCACCGCATCCAGCGCCGCCCCGGTCAGCAACGCCGCCTGTGGCGCGCCGTCCGCCACGTCCAGTATCAGGTTACGCGACCGCCAGACCGGCGCCCACAGGCTGCCCGGAGCCGCCAGCGCCTGCGTCAGCCAGCCGGCGTTCTCGCGCAGGTGCGCGGCACGGTCGAGCGGGCTGCCGGTATAGGCGTTGGCGCGGCCCGGATGGATGACGGGGTGGATTGGAGGCACCGGGGCTATCTGCCACGCGCCCCCCTTGTCGGCAACCTTGCGGTCGCGGGCGCACTGTACGATATTGCAGGCGGGAGGTCGGCGGCGGACGGGTGCCTCGCCAACCCGGTCAGGTCCGGAAGGAAGCAGCCGCAGTGAGTGTCCACTCGGGTCGATGTCCGGCCTCCCACCTGGAAAATCCGACCTTGGCAGATCCGACGCGCAACCCAGACTGGACGCCGCGTCCAGCGGCGAAGTGACCCAGACCATGGCCGGGCTGTTTGGCGACGATCCCGAGGAGACGCCCCTCCCCGCCGCGAGCGCCGTGCTGGCGGCGCCGACCTACCGCGTGCTGGCGCGCAAGTACCGCCCGACCACCTTCGATGACCTGATCGGGCAGGAGGTGATGGTGCGCATATTGCGCAACGCCTTCGCGCTCGGCCGGGTGGCGCACGCCTTCATGCTCACCGGCGTGCGCGGGGTCGGCAAGACCACCACCGCGCGCATCATCGCCCGCGCGATGAACTGCATCGGCCCGGACGGCGCCGGCGGCCCCGTCGCCGATCCGTGCGGGGTGTGCCCCAACTGCGTCGCCATCCTGGCCGACCGCCACCCCGACGTGACCGAGATGGACGCCGCCAGCAACACCGGCGTCGATGACGTGCGTGAGATCATCGACGCCACCCGGTTCCGCCCGATGCAGGCGCGGGCGCGGGTGTTCATCATCGACGAGGTCCACATGCTGTCGCGCAACGCCTTCAACGCGCTGTTGAAGACGCTGGAGGAACCGCCGCCGCATGTGAAGTTCATCTTCGCCACCACCGAGATCCGCAAGGTTCCCGTCACCGTGCTGTCGCGCTGCCAGCGCTTCGACCTGCGCCGCGTCTCGGTCAGCGAACTCTCCGCCCACTTCGCCCGCATCTGCGCGCGCGAGGCGGTCGCCGTGGCCGAGGACGCGCTGGCGATGATCGCCCGCGCCGCCGACGGTTCGGTGCGCGACGGGCTGAGCCTGCTCGACCAGGCCATGGCGCAGGCGCTGCCCGGCGAGCCGGTGGA
>JAYTQW010000491.1:0-4608 GCA_043746535.1 Rhodospirillales bacterium | reverse complement strand
GGCTCGGTGACGTAGTGGCGCAAGCCCGCGCCCCACACGGTCCGCACGTCCTCATGCAGCAGCCCGGCATCGAGCAGCTCGCGGATCAGGAACGCCATGCCGCCGGCGGCATGGAAATGGTTCACGTCGGCCCGCCCGTTCGGGTACACCCGCGCCAGCAGCGGCACCACCTCGGCCAGGTCCGAGAAATCGTCCCAGGTCAGCGTGATCCCGGCCGCCGCCGCCATAGCCACCATGTGGATGGTCATGTTGGTGGAGCCGCCGGTCGCGTGCAGCCCGACCACGCCGTTGACGAACGCCCGTTCGTCCAGCACCCGCGCGATCGGCGTGTAGTTGTCGCCGGTGGCGGTCAGCGCCAGTGCCCGCCGCGCCGCGCCGACCGTCAGCGCGTCGCGCAGATGGGTGCCGGGGTTGATGAAGCTGCTGCCCGGCAAATGCAGGCCCATGATCTCCATCAGCATCTGGTTGGTGTTGGCGGTGCCGTAGAAGGTGCAGGTGCCGGGGCCGTGGTAGGACGCCATCTCGGCCAGCAGCAGCGTCGCGCGGTCCGCCTTGCCCTCGGCATAGGCTTGGCGCACCTGCGACTTCTCGTCGTTCGGCAGCCCGGAGGTCATCGGTCCGGCGGGCACGAACACCGCCGGCAGATGCCCGAACGCCAGCGCGCCGATCACCAGCCCCGGCACGATCTTGTCGCACACGCCGAGATAGACGACGGCGTCGAAGGTCTGGTGCGACAGCGCGATCGCGGTCGACATGGCGATGACGTCGCGTGAGAACAGCGACAGCTCCATGCCGGCCTCGCCCTGGGTCACGCCGTCGCACATCGCCGGCACGCCGCCGGCCACCTGTGCGGTCGCACCCTCGGCCCGCGCGGCGTCGCGGATCAGCGCCGGATAGCGCTCGAACGGCTGGTGCGCCGAGAGCATGTCGTTGTAGGCGGTGACGATGGCGAGGTTTGGCACCTGCCCCGCCACCAGCCGCCGCTTGTCGACCGGCCCGGTGGCGGCGAAGGCGTGCGCCTGGTTGGCGCAGCCGAGCCGCCCACGCCGCCCGGCGCCGGCCGCGGCATCCATGCGGGCCAGATAGGCGTCGCGGGCGGGCTGGCTGCGCGCCACGATCCGGGCGGTGATCTCGACGATGCGGGGATGCAAGCTCATGACGGTGTCTCCTGCTGCGGACGGCGCAAGCAGGGATCACCTAGCAGAGACGGGAGTGGCGCGCCCTGAGGGAATCGAACCCCCGACCCGCAGATTAGAAGGCTGCTGCTCTATCCAACTGAGCTAAGGGCGCGCAGGCCGATCCGTATCGAACGACCACGCGGAAGGAGTTCAGTGCGTCCAGTTCTCGATGCGTCCGAACTTGAAGTTATCGGCGTAGGCCTTTGGCTTGACCCGCCGCGCATGCGGCAACTCGACGGCGAACGTCAGGCCGCGCGCCTGCGCGAAGGCCACCGCCTCGGCCTGGGTGTTGAAGCGCAGGCGGACCTGCTGCTCGGTGTCGCCGCTGCCGATCCAGCCCATCAGCGGGTCGGCGCGGCGCTGCTCGGCGGGCTCGAACTCCAGCACCCAGTCCTGGGTGCCGGCATAACCCGATTGGGTGTTGTTCCTCGGCTGCTGGAAGATACGGGTACGAGCCATGTCGGTGGTCCTCAAAAGCTGGCATCAAGGGTTGGTCGGGGCGGCCGGACTCGAACCGGCGGCCTCGTGTACCCAAAACACGCGCGCTACCAGGCTGCGCCACGCCCCGCGACCAATCCCATGACGCGGGCGCAAACTAAGGGGACGCCGGCTCTGCCGCAAGCGCGTTCCACGCGGATCAGTGCAGGTTGCCGAGCACGGGCGTCTCCACCCGGTCCCCCACGCGGATGTCGAGCCGCTCGGCGGTGCCGGCGGCCAGCTCCAGCGTGGCGCGCACAGGGCCGTCGCTGCTGATGACGGCGAGGCTGCGTGGCGTGGTGCGCTCGGCGATGTGGTGGACGCTGCCGTTGGGGTCGATGAACAGCATGTCGAGGCTGCTGATGGTGTTCTTCATCCACATGTCGCTGTCGCGCACCAAGCCCCAGTCGAACAGCATGCCGCCATCGGCGGGCACCACGCTGCGGAACATCAACCCGGTCTCCTGCTGGTCGAGCGTGCTGGCCACCTCGACCTGGAAATCGTGGCGGACGCCGTCATGGGTGACGATGACCAGCTTCTGCCTGGGCAGTTCCGGCTGCGGCCCGGTCTGTTGCGCCCGCGCGGCTATGGGTGCGGCAAGCCATGCGGCGGCCAGCGCCAGCATATATCGGCGTCTCATGCGGCAATCCTCTCCAACAGCGCCATTTCGGCCAGGCGCTTCACGTCCTCGCGCACCATACCCTCGCGCGGCGCGTCGCGCATGGTGGTGAACCAATGCTCCGGCGGGTTGCGGCCGGCGGCACGGTTATAGGCCAGGGCGCGCAACACCGCCTCGCCCGCCGGGTTGGTCGCGTTGGGTATCGGAAGGTCGTTGAGGCTCGCCCAGATGCCGGCCCAGCACCGCGCCGTGGCATACGGGTTGTAGCCGCCGCCGCCGACCACGACCAGTCGCGGCGCCAGCGGGCGCACCGCGCGCACCACCTCCCAATAGGCGTTGTTGGACAGGCCGAGCCGCGCCAGCGGATCCTCCTCCAGCGCGTCGGCGCCGGATTGCAGCAGGATCGCCTGCGGCCGGTGCGCCGCCATCAGCGGCAGGATCGCGTGCCGCATAAGCCAGCGCAGTTCGGTGTCGTGGAAGCCCTCCGGCACCGGGAAGTTGCGCGCCGCACCCCCGGCGCGGTCGGTGGCGAGGCCGGAATGCGGCCAGCGCCCGGCCTCATGCACGCTGATGGTCAACACGCGCGCATCGTCGTGGAAGGCGTCCTGCACGCCGTCGCCGTGATGCGCGTCGATGTCGAGATAGACGATCCGCTCCAGCCCGGCATCGAGCCAGGCCAGGATGCCGAGCACCGGATCGTTCAGGTAGCAGAAGCCGCTGGCGCGCGCCGGCCGGCCATGATGGGTGCCGCCGCCGGGGCAATGCACGATGCCGCCGCCGGCCACCAGCCGCGCCGCCAGCATGACGCCGCCGGCGCTGGTGGCGGGACGGCGGAACACCTCGGCATAGACCGGGTTGCCGTCGGCGCCGATGCGGTAGCGGTCACGGTCGGCCGCGCTCACCGCCTGCTCGCGTTCGGCGCGTTGCAGCGCCGCCAGGTAGCCGGGATCGTGGAACCGGGTCAGCTCGGCGATGCCGGCCATGGGTGCCGTATGGTATCGCGCAGGATCGAGCCAGCCCATGGCGCGGATCAGGTCGGTGCAACTCGACACCCGCGGGATCGCCAGCGGATGGGTCGGGCCATAGGTGGAGTGGCGGTAGATCTCGCTGCCGATGTACTGCGGGGCGTCCATGCGGGCCGCTATGGGTGCGGTCATGCGTACGCTGTATCTACGTGCCCCAGCGCGACCGCCTCGCGCGCGTTCGGTTGCGCCATCGCGCGCCCGAACGTAACGTCCGGCGGAACAGGCCCAGGGACTTCTTCGATGGATATGACTGGCGACCGGCGCATCCCGGCTCCGCGCGACAAGGTATGGGCGGCGCTCAACGATCCGGCGGTGCTCAAGCTGTGTATCCCCGGCTGCGACAGGCTGGAACGCGAGGCCGACGACAGCCTGGTCGCCTCCGCCTCGATCAAGATTGGGCCGATTTCCGCGCGCTTCAACGGTCGCGTGCAACTGCTGGACCTGGACCCGCCGAACGGTTACCGCATCGCCGGCGAGGGCCAGGGCGGCGTGGCCGGGTTTGCCAAGGGCGGCGCCACCGTGCATCTGGTCGAAGAGGCGGCCGCCGTGACGATGATGAGCTACACCGTATCCGCCCAGGTCGGCGGCAAGATCGCCCAGCTTGGCGCGCGCCTGATCGACGCCACCGCCAAGCAGATGGCCGATGCCTTCTTCACCCGTTTCGCCGCCGAGCTGACCGTCCCGCCCGAGTCACCGCCAACAGAGGATTTTGCAGCCATGTCGACCGCCGCCCCCATCACCATCCTGCCGCCGAGCCGCTCGCAGGCCGCCATGCCCAAACCGAGCATCCTCGACATGATCCCGCAGGAGCCGATGGGCTTCCCACGCGTCGCCTGGATCGGTTGCGGCCTGTTCGCCATCATCTTCATCGTCATCTTCAAGAGCTATCTTTGACGCCAGCGCCAGCCCGCCCTCCGCAGGCCACGCTTCCGGCCTCGGTATCGGAGACCTCGGCGTTGCTGGCGAGCGGCGGCTATGTCGCCGATACCGCGCTGGCGACCACGGTGTTCCTGGCGCTCTCGATGCGGCGGCCGTTGCTGCTGGAGGGGGAACCTGGCACCGGCAAGACCGAAATCGCCAAGGTGCTGGCGGCTGGGTTGGGCCGCCGGCTGGTGCGCCTGCAATGCTATGACGGCCTCGACCTGTCGGCGGCGGCCTATGAGTGGGACCACGCGCGGCAGTTGATGGCGATCCGGCTGGCGGAGGTCAGCGGCAACGCCGCCTCGGTCGCCACCGACATCTACTCCCGGCATTTCCTGCAATCCCGCCCGCTGCTGTCGGCGATCGACCCGGACCAGCCGCCGGCGGT
>JAYTQW010000490.1:0-1884 GCA_043746535.1 Rhodospirillales bacterium | reverse complement strand
CCAGTCGCCGGCCTTGTCCCACGCCACGGCGAAGCCCAGCCCGGCCTCCAGCGGCGTGGTGTCGCTGTCGATGTCGTGGCCCCAGTGCCGGTACGCCTTTTCCAGCCGCAGCGAGTTCATCGCGTGATAGCCGGCCAGACGCAGCCCATGCGCGGCCCCCGCCGCCAGCAGCCGGTCGAACACATGCGGCGCGAACTCGGTCGGGATGTACAACTCCCAGCCCAGCTCCCCGACATAGGTAATGCGCGTGGCACGCACGCGGGCAAAGCCGACCTCGATCTCGCGGCTGCTGCGGAACGGGAACGCCGCGTTCGACACATCGTCCGGCGTCACCGCCGCCAGCACGTCGCGGGCGCGTGGCCCCATCAGCCCCAGTACCGCATAGGCCGAGGTCACGTCGGTGATCATGCAATGCGCCTCCGCATCCACATGGGCGCGCAGGTGATGCAGGTCGTGCTGGTGCGACGCCGCCCCCGTCACCACCATGAACGAGCGCAGCCCGGTCCGGGTGATGGTGAGGTCGGCCTCGATGCCGCCGCGCTGGTTCAGCCATTGCGTATAGACGACGCAGCCGACCGGCACATCCATCTCCGAGACCGCCAGCCGGTTCAGCGCCGCGCAGGCGTCGCGGCCCTGCACCAGGAACTTGCCGAAGCTGGACTGGTCGAACAGTCCGGCCGCCTCGCGCACCGCCCGATGTTCGGCGCCGGACGGCGCGTGCCAGTTCTGCCGGCCAAAGGCGTATTCGTACGCGGCGGCCTGCCCGTCCGCCGCGAACCAGTTGGCCCGCTCCCAGCCGGCCACCTCGCCGAACACGGCGCCCGCCGCCGCCAGCCGGTCATGCAGGATCGAGCGGCGGGCACCGCGCGCCGTCTCCGGCTGCCGGTGCGGCCAATGCATCGCATAGAGCAGGCCAAGCGACTCCGTGGTGCGCTCACGCAGGTACGCCTTGTTCGCCTGGAACGGCGAGAAGCGGCGGATGTCCACGTCCCACAGATCCATCCCCGGCGTGCCGTCGACGATCCAGTCCGCCACCGCGCGCCCCGCGCCCCCCGCCGACTGGATGCCGATGGAGTTGAAGCCGGCGGCCACGAACAGCCCCGGCAGTTCCGGCGCCTCGCCGAGGATGTAGCGCACGTCTGGGGTAAAGCTTTCCGGCCCGTTGAACAGCAGCTTTATCCCGGCATTCTCCAACGCCGGGATGCGCCGCACGGCGGCGGCCAGCAGCGGCTCGAAATGCTCGAAATCCTCGGCCAACTGGTCGAAGCAGAAATCCTCGCGGATGCCCTCCATGCCCCACGGCTTGGCGTGCGGCTCGAAGCAGCCGACCAGCAGCTTGCCGGCGTCCTCCTTCACATAGATGCAGTTGTCGGCGTCGCGCAGCACCGGCAGGCGCGGCAGGCCCTCGATCGGCTCGGTGACCAGGTAGAAATGCTCGGCCGCATGCAGCGGCACCACCACGCCCTCGGCGGCGGCGAAGTCACGGCTCCACATGCCGCCCGCCAGCACCACGGTGTTTGCGCGAACCTCGCCGTCCGCCGTGACGACGCCGGTGGCGCGGCCGCCCTCGCGGATCAGCCCGGTGACCTTGACGCCTTCCAGGATGCGCGCGCCCAGCGACCGCGCCGCCGCCGCCAGCGCCTGCGTGGTGTCGACCGGGTCGGTCTGCCCATCGGTCGGCAGCCAGATCCCGCCGACGATGCCCTCGGGGTTCAGCAGCGGGTAGCGTTCCAGCACCTGCTCCGGCGTCATCTCGTCGGCCACCAGCCCGAACAGCCCGGCCATGCTGGCCTGCCGCCGCAACTCCACCCAACGCTCTGTGCTGGACGCCAGGCTGATCGAGCCGGTGCGCCGGAACCCGGTCTCGCGGCCAAACTCCTCGCG
>JAYTQW010000489.1:0-9580 GCA_043746535.1 Rhodospirillales bacterium | reverse complement strand
GTCCGACCGCCCCGCCGAGATGCCCTTGGAGACGATGGTCGAGCGCGTGTTGCGCCCCAGATGGATCATCTTCGTTCCGGTATCGGCCTGCTGGCGGTTGTTGGTCACCGCGACCGAGTAGAACTCGCCCACGCTGGATTCGCCCTCCAGAATGCAGGACGGGTATTTCCAGGTGATGGCCGAGCCGGTTTCCACCTGGGTCCAGGAGATTTTCGACCGCGCGCCGCGGCAGGCGCCGCGCTTGGTGACGAAATTGTAGATCCCGCCCCGGCCTTCGGCATCGCCCGGGTACCAGTTCTGCACCGTGCTGTATTTGATCCGCGCGTCGTCCATCGCCACCAGCTCCACCACCGCGGCGTGCAGCTGGTTTTCGTCGCGCATCGGCGCGGTGCAGCCTTCCAGGTAGCTCACCTGCGCGCCGGCTTCGGCAATGATCAGGGTGCGCTCGAACTGGCCGGTGTTGCGCGCGTTGATGCGGAAATAGGTCGACAGCTCCATCGGGCAGCGCACGCCCTTGGGGATGAACACGAAGCTGCCGTCGGTGAACACGGCCGAGTTCAGCGCCGCGAAGAAGTTGTCGCCGGCCGGCACCACGCTGCCGAGGTACTGGCGCACCAGCTCGGGATGCTCGCGCACCGCCTCGCTGATCGGGCAGAAGATCACGCCGGACTTGGCCAGCGTGGCGCGGAAGGTGGTGGCGACGGAGACGCTGTCGAACACCGCGTCCACCGCGATCTGGCGTTCGCCTTCCGCCGGCTCGACGCCGGCCAGGATGGCGCGCTCGCGCAGCGGGATGCCGAGCTTCTCGTACATCGCCAACAGCTCGGGATCGACCTCGTCCAGCGACTTCGGCCCGGCCTTCTTCTTCGGCGCCGCGTAGTAATGCAGCGCCTGGTAGTCGATCGGATCGTGATGCAGCCTGGACCAGTCCGGCCCGGTCATGGTCAGCCACGTCGCATACGCCTTCAGCCGCCACGCGAGCAGCCACTCCGGCTCCTCCTTGCGCGCCGAGATTAGGCGGATGATGTCCTCGTTCAGGCCCTTCGGGGCCAGGTCCATCTCGATGTCGGTCGAGAAGCCCCACTTGTAGCCGGATTGGGTGAGGCTCTGGACGGTATCGAGGGTTTCGGCGACGGCGGCCATGCGCGGTGTCCTCTTTATTCGGCGGACGCCGCGGGCGAGGCCGCGTGCGTCGGGTTGGTCTGGGCCAGATTGGCCTGGGCGGGGGTGCGGAACGCCAGCGGGATCGAGGCGGCGCGCATGTCGGCGAGCGAGATGGCGGAGAGCGAGGCGCGGATGGCGCTGTTCACCACATCCCAGCGCCCGCGCACGGCGCAGCGGCCCTGCACCTCGCAGGAGCCGGTGGAACCCTCGACGCAGGCGGTCAAGGCGATCGGGCCATCCACGGCGGCGATGATGTCGGCGACCGACACCGAATGCAGCGAGCGGGCCAGCCGGTAGCCGCCACGGGCGCCGCGCGAGGAGGTGACGAGGCTGGCGGCGGCCAGCGTCTTGAGCACCTTGGCGACGGTCGGCTCCGGCACGCCAGTCGCCGCGGCAATGCCGGGCGAGGTCTGCACGCTGCCGTCATGCGACAGCCGCAGCAACACCACCACCGCGTAATCCGTCAGCTTGGAGAGTTTCAGCATTGGGTGTGTCGCCCGGCCCGGTTAATCAGGACTTGGCGCGTCCTGATTGCTGGGAGATGGGCCTGTGGGCGGCGGGCGTCAAGACAGTAGAGGGTAAGGCCGGCACTTACGTCCAGTACAACACCCGCGCCGCCGGCAGCCAGCGCGTCAGCGCCCGCTCGACCACGCCGCGCATCTCGCCCATGCGCTCGCGCGTCAGCACCCACTTGGTCGATCCGAACTTGGTCAGCTTGCGGGTCCGCTGCACCTCGTCCATCTCCAGGGCGCTGCCGGGATACCAGCCGCGCAGCACGTCCTTGGATTTCGGCGTGAAGCGGTGGGTGATCAGCTCGGCGGTGAGGTCCAGGTCCGCCACCCCGTCCAGCGCCGTGGCCACATCCTCCAGCAGCCGCTCGTACTCCACCGCCCAGCCCGCCACCGGCATGATCGGGGCCACCGTCAGCCCGACCGGATAGCCCGCCTGTGCCACCCGGCGCAGCGCGGCCAGCCGCTGCGGCATCCGGGGCGTGCCGCCCTCGAAGCGTTCGGCGCCGCGTGCGTTGACCGAGAACCGCATCCGCGTGCGCCGGTTGTGGGACAGGCAGAGCAACGGCTCCACCGCCGCGAACTTGGTGGTGAAGCGGAGCTGCACCGGCGCCTGCCACGCGCCGAAATGGCTGATGCACGCCGCCAGCCCGCCGGTCAGGTGCTCGATGCCGAGCGGGTCGGTGTAGCAGGAACACTCGAACGTGGTGCCCTCGGCGGCCCGCTCCGGCGACAGCGAGGTGACGCCGCCATGGCCCAATGCCGCCGGCAGTTCGGCCAGGATCTCCGACAGGTTGGCGTAGGCGCGCACGATCGGCGGCCCGGCCAGCGAGCCGGCCAGGTAGCAGTACTGGCAATGCGCCGGGCAGCCCTCGGCGAGGTCGAAACGCCAGTCCGCACTCGGCGGGATCGGCTCCAGGCGGCGGCGGCTCGGCGAGGCGACCACCACCGCCATGGTCGTCTTGGCGTCGCGGTAGCTGTCCGGCAGGCCGAACAACCGGTCCGTCTTCAAGCGCACGATCTCCGACCCGAGTGCGGCCGCACGCTCGACGATGGCGACGCCATGGTCCCAGGTGAGTGCCGACGGTGTCACCAGGACTGTCTTGGGAACCCACAACCGGAAATCTGCCATGCCGGGAATGTTGGCCTCGGACGCCGATTTTCCAGGCCGGCGGGGGCGGCCATTCCCTCGTCACATGGGTGTGGCGGCGAGTTTGCCCTGCCGCATCGGCCGGGCGTGGCATAAGCTGGCGCATGACTGAAATCTTCGTCGACGGCGACGCCTGCCCAGTGCGCGAGGAGGTCTATCGCGTGGCGACGCGGCTGGGCCTGGTTGTCCACGTCGTCTCCAACGGCTCCCGCCCGATCCGCCCGCCAGGGTTGCCGAACGTGCGCATGGTGGTGGTCGGCGAGGGCGCCGACGTGGCCGACGACTGGATCGCCGAGCGGGTCACGGCCACCGATGTGTGCGTCACCGCCGACATCCCGCTGGCCGCGCGCTGCCTGGCACGGGGAGCGCGGGCGTTGTCGGCCAACGGGCATGTCTGGACCGGCGACAACATCGGCTCGGCGCTGGCCGGGCGCGAGGTGGCGCGGCACCTGCGCGAGACCGGGGTCGCCATCGGCGGGCCGGCGCCGATGACCAAGGCCGACCGCTCGCGCTTCCTGTCGGCACTGGATGTCATGGCCCAGGCGGCGCTGCGGTCGGCGCTGCGGACGCCGCTGCGGTCGGGGGGCCGTTAGACCGCCACGAGAGACTGCCACAGGCCGGGCGTGGCCACGATGCGGCCATGGGTCTCCAGCTTACGCAGATGCGCGCGCAGGTTGACCAGGGCGGCGCCATGCAGCGGGGCGTCCAGGCCGGGGTAATGCCGCGCCAGCAGCCACTCGATATCGCGCGGCGCCCCGGCCAGCGAGCCGAGGATGGCGGCCTCGCGCGCCAGCCGGTGGTGCAGCAGGGCGCGCACCAGCCGCGCCGGCTGGGTGATCGGCGGGCCGTGGCCGGGCAAATAGAGCCGGTCGGCGCGGGCCAGCAGCGATTGCAGGCTGGCCATGTACGCCGCCATGTCGTCAACCAGCCCGGTGGTCCAGCCGAGCACGAGGTCGCCGGTGAGCACCACGCCGTCGTCGCGCGCGAAGCACACATGGTCGGCGGCGTGGCCGGGCATCTCGATCGGCGTCCAGCCCGCCAGCGCCGGCGGCAGGGTCTGGCCGGCGCGCAATGCCGCGTGGTCGAACACCGGGGCGCCGGTCGCCGCCCGCATCGCCGCCAGGCCGCCGGCATGGTCGCGATGGCGATGGGTCAGCAGGATGCTGTCGATGGCGCCGGCTATCGACGCCACCTCACGCACATGTTGCGGATCGTCGGGTCCGGGGTCGACTATGGTGACGCCTGCGGACGTGTCGATCAGCCAGGTGTTGGTGCCGTGATAGGTCATCGGCCCGGCGTTGCGGGCGACCACGCGGCGGATGCCGGGCGCCTCGGCATGGGCGACCCCCCGGCTCGGCGCGCCGGCGGCGATCAGTTGTGACAATTCGGCATCTGTCTTGCTGGCGTTCGTTCATGGATATGTGCAGTGCAGCATAACGCACCTGCGAACGCGGGCGCGAATGCCATGTAGGATGCTCTGGCAGAGAATGTGGATGTGGCCGCCGGACGGCTCCGGCGAGGAGGCTGGCGATGGAGGCCATTCTATCGGTCAAGCGTGACCCGCGCGTGGATATCCTGCGCGGAGCGGCGCTGCTGATGATCTTCATCGACCACATCCCAGGCAATCTGCTGGGCTGGGTGACGTTCCATGTGTTCGGTTTCGCCGATGCTGCGGAAATCTTCGTGCTGCTGGCCGGCTTCGCTTCCATGCTCGCCTACGGCAAGGTGTTCCTGCGCAGCGGCAGCGCCGCCATGATGCGCAAGGTGGCGCAGCGCTGCCTGCGCATCTATCTGACCCATGCCGGCCTATTGCTGACCACGCTGCTGGTGGTGCTGCTGTGGACCGAGTATTTCCACGTCTCGCCGGTGGCGGCGGCCCCGCTGCTGGATGCCGGCTTCTCCGGCCTGGTCCGCGGCCTGGCGCTGAATGCGCTGCCCGGCTACCTCGATATCCTACCGCTCTATATCCTGCTGCTGATGGCGTTCCCGGTGCTGCTGGCGGCGATGCGCTGGAACGTGTGGGCCGCCATGGGCGCCTCGGCGGCGCTATGGGTCATGGCGCAGTTGGATGACCGGCTCAACCTGCCGAACTGGCTCGACCCCGACGGCTGGTATTTCGACCCGTTCTCCTGGCAGTTCCTATTCGCGGTCGGCGCGTTGCTGGCGCTGGTGATGGCCAAGCGGGACGGCGCGCTGCCCCGCCGCCGCTGGCTCACCTGGCTGTCGGCCGCCTATCTGGTGTTCGCCTTCCTGGAGACGTTCCCGTTCGTCGCGTTCGGCCTGCCGTCGCTGAAGCCGATCGCCATGGACGGGCCGGACAAGACCCATTTTTCGGTGTTCCGGCTGCTCGACATCCTGGCATGGGTGCAGATCGTGTTCAGCAACGGCGCCACCCGGAACTGGGTCAAGTACCGTCTCACGCGCCCGCTGGAAGCGTGTGGGCGGCACTCGCTCGACATCTTCGCGCTCGGCTGCGTGCTGGCGCTGTTCGGGCGGCTGGTGTTCCGCACCTTCGGGCGCGGCCTCTGGCTACAGGGGGCGGTGAACCTGACCGGGTTGGCGGCGATGTGCCTGGTGGCGCTGTGGCTGGAGCATCGCGCCACACGCCGGGTCGCGAGGCTGACGCTGGGCGTTACCCCAGTGCCCCTACCTCATGGCTGACGGCGGCCGAAATCTCCCGGACGATGGCGAACAACTGCTGGATCGGCTGGAATATCTCGGCGTGCTCGCGCGCATAGGCGGCTGAGTTGCCCGGCGCACGCGGCTCCGCGTAGTCGCGTTCGACCGCCGGATCGGGCGCCATCGGGAACACCTCGCCCAGCAGCGCCAGCGCCGCCGTGATGTCGAGGCGCAGGATGCGCGTCTCCAGCGCCGCGCGGGTGACGCCGTGACGTGGCGAGAAATCCGGGATGTTGCTGGCCAGCAGCCAGATGCGGTGGATCACCGCCAGCCGCAGCGCGTGCAGCAGCACTTCGCGCGTCCGCATCGCCGGCGCGTCGCTCCAGACCGCGCGCAAGGCGACATGGTCGGCCTGGATGCGGCGGAACATCGCCTGCGCCGGCGCCCACAGGTCCAGCCGTTCCAGCGCGCGGGCGACCGCGACCAGCGCGTGCCGGCGGCCAGGCAGGCGGGCATGCGCGGCGCGGTCCAGCCACATGCCGGGATCGAGCGAGTCCACCACCGCGCGCAACACGTCGAGATCGGCATGGGCCAGCGCGTGCGCCGGCAGGTCGAGCGCCGTGCGGAAGCGGTCGCTGCTCTCGCGCAGCTCCACGAACGTCTCCGGGTGGCGCGCGGCGGCGCTGCCCAGCCCTTGCAGCGTGTTCGCCAGCCAGCCGATCTGGTGCAGGATGGCGTTGTTCGGGATGGCGCGCAGTTCGGACGGCTTGCGGATCACCAGCGGCCCGCCCATGCCATCGGTCTGCCGCGCCGATGGCCGCGAGCCGGTCGGGTCCAGCAGCGCCGGGCCGAACGCGCCCAGGATGGCGGCATAGCCCGCGTCCTCGACCAGTTCGCCCATGCCGCTGCGGCAGGCGGCGAAGAAGTCGGCGGAGAAATCCGGCTCGTCATAGATCGGGTCGGGCGCCGCCTTCGCGGCGCTGGCGAAGGCGTGCCGGGTGACGGTGGCGATGGTCGCCAGCGCCAGGGCGGGTGTCCCGAACAGCAGGTAGCCGTCGCCGCCCTGGAACGCGCTCTCCTCGCGCACCGCGATCCCGGCATCGGCCAGCGCCCGCCGCGTCGTCGGCGGCGAGAGGTAGTCCAGCCGGGCGGCCAACGAACCGGGATGCGCGCCACGCCCGACGCTCTCGCCATGGGTGTCGAACAGCACGATCTCGATGTTGGCCAGCCCGTGCCGGGTCAGCGCCTCGGCCGCCTTCAGGCGCAACCGCTCGATCAGGTAGGTGGCGGCGAGCGGGCCGACATAGCGCCCGGAATCGGAGTAGCCGAATTGCAGGCACATCCGCCCGGTGGCGCGCAGGTAGTCGCGCCAGTGCGGGCTGCGCAACGCCTCCTCCAGCACGCGGGCGCCCTGTTCCAGCGCCTCCGCCGTCTCGAACAGCGGGCTGATTTCGACATGCCGCTCGATGCCGAACAGCCGCGCCAGCCACAGGGCGGCCAGCAGGGTGTAGCCGCTCTCGGTCTCGGCGATCAGGAAGCGCACCGGGGTGGCGCTGTCGATGTGCTTGACCAGTTGTGCGACCGTCATCATCAGCTTGGCCGCCGACGCGCCCTCCGCCATCAGCCCGCCGAAATCGACCGGGATCGGCTGCACGGCGTCCAGCGCCGCGTTGATGCCACCGAGCAGCGCGCGGCGGCGGGAGGCGTCCTCCGGCGGGTCGGCCAGGCCGAGGCGCTGGCGCACCACGTTGTGCAGTTGCGTGGCATTCAGGCGGACATGGGTGTGCGCCAGCGACAGGCCATGGCCGCGCAGCCCGGCGCGCGCCACCGCCAGCGCCAGCCGGTCGGCCTCGGGCGCCGCCGCGATGGCGGCGACGAACAGCCGGTCGAGCGGCTCGGGCGTGGTCAGCGCCGCGTCGTGCAACGTGACCATGGCGTGCGCGAACGCGGCCACCTGGTCCGGTTCGGGCGCGGTCGGCACGACGGCCAGTTGCGCCTCGACCGCCGCCAGCGCCTGCCCGGTGCGCGCGGCCACGGCGGCGCCGGCGGGCACGGCGGCGGCCTGGTCGCGCACGCGCGTCAGTTGCAGGTGCTTCATGCGCAGGCGCAGGCGCAGCGTGTCCCACCAGCCGATATCGGTGCGCCCGTCGGTGTCGTAGCCGACCCAGGTGGCGAGGATCACCGGCGACGGCACCAGTTCGGTCCAGCGCCCGGACCAGAACCGGCGCGCGGCGTCCAGCAGGGCGGCATGGCTTACGTCCAGCGCGTCGCGGCCATGGACGATGGCCGCGACGGCCTGCTCGAACTCCTCCGCGAGCGTGATGCCGGTGGGCCGGTGGCTGGCGAAGGCCGGCGCGCTCGCCTCGCCGCTGGCCGCCTGCGCCAGCGCGCGCGACACCGGGGCCGGCAGCGAGAAGGTCGGATGCGCGGTGAACACGCAGGCGAAACGCGGCCGCTCGATCAGGGCGCGGAACGCGGCCAGCGGGATCGGGCTGTCCGCCGGGTCGGGCCGCACCAGCCGGGCGGCGATCTCCGCCAGCGCCGCGCGGTTGGCATCGGCATCGGTGCCGCCGACATAGGCGCCGATCCGGGTTGCCCGGTCGGCGAAGGCGATGTCGCGCAGATGGCGCACCAGCGCCGCGATCTGCTCCACGCCCAGTTCGCCACGATCGATGCGCCGGCTGATGGCCAAGGCCACGGAATGCACCGGGTTGCCGAACGGGTCCTCGTCGTGGCGCTCCCGCAGGCGCGCCATCAGCGCCACCAGTTCGTCGGCCATGGCGGGGATGTCGGAAGCGGTCTCGGGGGCGTATTGCTGCATCCGCGAAGTGTGCCCTGCGCATGGCAGATCCGCAACGGCGCAGGCCCGCGCGCCCTGCGGCAGGCCGGGTTGCCGCCGTGGCCTCCCCAGGCGGGGTTGTATAGCTTGGCGGCCATGAACGACACCGCTCCCGTCCGGCACGAGGCCTCGTCGCGCGACGCCGAGGCCCGGCACACGCTGCGCCGGCACCGGATGTTCGCCACCGCGCTGCTGGCGGTGATGGCGCTGCTGACGCTGGCCACCTACGCCATGCCGCCGGGCTGGCCGACCGAGTTGCTGCAAGCGGCGGCCAAGGCCGGCTTCGTCGGCGGCATCGCCGACTGGTTCGCGGTGACGGCGTTGTTCCGTCACCCGCTCGGCCTGCGGATCCCGCACACCGCGATCATCCCGGCGCAGAAGGCGCGGCTCGGCCGGGCGCTGGGCCGGTTCGTGGCCGAACACGTGTTCACCCAGGCGGAGGTATCGCGCACGCTGTCGCGCATCGACCTGTCCGGCATCCTGCACCGCTTCCTGTCCGACCCCGCCGCCACCCAGCCGGCGGCACAGGCGCTGGCGACCATGCTGCCGCGCCTGCTGGCGACCATCGAGGACGGCCGTGCCCGGCGCATGGCGGCGCGTATCGTGCCGCGCCTGCTGGGCGGCGCCGGCGCTGGCCGCGTGGTCGGGCAGGCGCTGCATAAGCTGATGGAGGGTGGCCGGCACCAGGAGGTGTTCGGTTTCATCCTCAACCAGTTGAAGGTCGTGCTTGCGGAGCGGGAGGGCAGCCTGCGCACGGCGATCGAGGCCCGCGTGCGCGAGCAGGGCGGGCGGCTGGTCGGCTGGGCGGTCGGCGCACAGGTCGCCCAGCGCGTGCTTACCCAGATCAATGCCGAGCTGGACAAGATGACCGGCGATGGCTCCGACCTGCGCGCCGCGTTCGACGAGTGGATGCGCCGCGAGATCGGCCGCATCGAGGACGATCCGGCGCGCGCGGCGGAGATCGGCGCGGCGCTGCGCCGGGTGATGGCACATGCCAGCGTGCAGGTTTGGATCTGGGACGTGTGGTCGCGGCTGCGGCTGGCGCTGGAGGGCGATGCGGCGCAGCCGGACGGGCGCACGGTGGCGTTCCTGGAGATGGCGCTGGCCAATCTCGGCACGTTGCTGGCAGCCGATCCGGGTGCGCGGGCGCGGTTGCAGACCGCCGCCGAGGGCATCGTAGGTCGCCTGTTGCCGGCGGCGCAGGCGCAACTGTCGGACTTCATCGCCGATGCCGTCACCGGCTGGGACACCGCGACCATCGTCGACCGGATCGAGCTGCGGGTGGGCCGCGACCTGCAA
>JAYTQW010000488.1:0-4381 GCA_043746535.1 Rhodospirillales bacterium | reverse complement strand
TGGAAGCGCGCCAGCAGGTTGGGCAGGCGGCCGGGCAGGGTGCGATAGACGCGCATCTCGTAGATCATGGCTGGTCCTCCAAGGCGGGTTGGTGGCGGGACGCCACGCCGGCATACTCTGCGCCGGGCCGCCGCGGCGGCAAAGGGCGGGCGAGGGGCGCGGTTGCCGCCCGCCCGGATTGGCGCGATGCTCCGCCTTTCAGCACCTTCGCCGCACCGGGAGAAAACGACCATGGCCGAACCGCTCTACACGCGCGCCGATCTCGAGGCGCTGAAGCAGTGGGACACGCCGACCATCTGCAACGGGCTCGAACTCGTCGCCCCGGCGCGCCGCGCCATCGGCTTCACCGTCGAGCCGATGGTCGCCGTGGATCGCACATTCCCGCCCATCGTCGGCCTCGCCCGCACCGGCATGATCCGCGCCAAGGAGCCGCCGGCGGGCGCCGTGCCGCCGCGCGAGGACTGGTACGACTATGTCGCCGCCGCCGACCTGCCGACCATCGCGGTGATCCAGGACGTCGACGACCGGCCCGGCTACGGCGCCTTCTGGGGCGAGGTGCAGACCACGGTGCATGCCGGCCTCGGCGTGCTGGGCTGCGTCACCAACGGCTCGTTCCGCGATCTGGACATGCTGGCGCCGGGCTTTCAGATCGTCGGCGGCCGCATCGGGCCGAGCCACGCGCATGTCCACATGATCGGCATGGGCGGCCAGGTGAACATATTCGGCATGGTCGTGGCGCATGACGACGTGATCCACGCCGATTTCCACGGCGCGGTCGTCATCCCGGCCCAGTGCGTCCGCGCGCTGCCGGCGGCGATCGAGCTGTGCACCCGCCGCGAGAAGGTCATTCTCGACATGGCTCGCGCGCCCGGCTTCACCAGTGCGAAGATGCGCGCGGCCCTCAAGCAGTCCGGCGAGATCCACTGAGCGCGCTGGCGCCCAATCATGTGCCGGGAAGGGCGTTGCGCGCCGACGGCATGGCCGCCGAAATGCGCGCGACGCTCCGCCTCGCGCTGCCGTTGATCGCCGCCCAGCTTGCCGCGATCGGCGGCAACGTCGTCGACATCGTGCTGGCCGGCCATCTCGGCGCATCGGTGCTGGGCGCGGTGGCGATCGGCGCCAACATCTGGGGCTTCGCCATGATGGGCATGGTCGGCGTGATGATGGCGGTCTCGCCCAGCGTGGCCCAGCTCGACGGCGCCGGGCGGCGCGTCGCGATCGGGCCGCTGTTCCGCCAGTCGCTCTGGCTCGCGGCTGCTCTCGGGCTGGCGGTGCAGGCAACGGTTTTCTTTGCCGGGCCGCGCCTGGTCGCCGTCATGGGTGTCGCCCCCGGGCTCGCGGCCGGCGCCGCGGGCTTTCTGCGCGCCGCCAGCTTCGCGGCACCGGCCCTCAGCCTGGGCCTGGCCTGCCGCGGGCTCTGCGAGGGGCTGTCCATGCCGCGGCCGTCTTTGGCCATCGGGGCGGCCGGGCTCGTGGCCATGGTGCCGATCGGCTGGTGGCTGATGTATCGCCAAGGCCTAGGCGCCGTCGGCAGCGGCGTCACCACTGCGGTGGTCGCCTGGCTCCAGCTCGGCGCGTTCGCGGTCCTTCTGCGGATGAGCCGGCGCACGCGCGGCCTCGGCCGGCCGGGCGGCCGGCGCGGGCCAAACCGGGCGGCGATCACGGGGCTGCTCCGGCTCGGTTTGCCCATGGCGTTCAGCGTGCTGATGGAGGTGGGCATGTTCACCACCGCCTCGTTCGGCATCAGCCGCTTTGGCGCCGCCGCCGTCTCGGCGCACCAGGTGGCGCTGAGCATCGCCAGCGTGTGCTTCATGGTGCCGCTCGGCATCGCCATGGCGGTCACCGTGCGGGTGGGCAATGCCGCCGGCCGGCGAGACCCGGCGGGCGTGCGCCGCGCCGGGCTGGCCGGCCTCGCCATCACCCTGGCCACGCAGAGCCTGTCCTGTGCGGCCATGCTGGCAGGGCCGGGGCTGCTGGTGCGGCTCTACACGACCGACCCGCTGGTGCTGCCGGGTGCAACGGCGCTGCTCGGCATGGCGGCGTTGTTCCAGTTCTCCGACGGGGTGCAGGTGGTCTGCAACGGCGCGCTGCGCGGCCTGCGCGACGCGCGGCGGCCCATGCTCGTCACCGGTTTCGCGTATTGGTGCGTCGGCCTGCCGCTCGGCTGGCTCGCGGCCTTCGGCCTCGGCTGGCGCACCATGGGCATGTGGGCCGGCCTGGTGGCCGGGCTCAGCGTCGCGGCCGGGCTGCTGCTGGCCCGCTTCCTCGCCCTGTCCCGCCCGCCATCCGGCGGATGGCCGGCGCCGCCGCGGGGTGCCATATGACTACCCGAAGACACGACAACGAGGACCGTATGATCGACCCCGCCCGGCTGAAGCTTGCCCCCCGCATGGACGACGACGAGGACGAGCCCGACCCCGAGCAGCCCGAGGTGCCGGAGCCGGCCGGGCCGGAGAAGCGCGAGCCGGGCGACAACAAAACGCTGTCCTCGCCGATCAACGAGCTCGAGCACCGGCTGTTCAACCAGCGCAAGGTGCTGATCTTCGGCGCCATCAACGACAAGCTGGCGCGCGACGTCACCGGCCGGCTGCTGGCCCTGGCCGGCGATTCGAGCAAGCCGATCGACGTCTATGTGAACTCCCCGGGCGGCCATGTGGAGAGCGGCGACACCATCCACGACATGATCCGCTTCGTGGACGCGCTGGCCCCGGTGCGCATGATCGGCACCGGCTGGGTGGCCAGCGCCGGCGCGCTGATCTACCTCGCCGGCGCCAAATCCCGGCGCTTCTGCCTGCCCAACACGCGATTTCTGCTGCACCAGCCCATGGGCGGCGTGCGCGGCCCGGCCACCGACATCGATATCGAGGCCCGCGAGATCGTCAAGATGCGCGAGCGCATCAACCGCATCATCGCCCGCGAGACCGGCCAGAGCTTCGAGAAGATCGAAAAGGACACCGACCGCAACTACTGGATGGGCCCCGAGGAGGCGATCGCCTACGGCATGACCGCGAAGATCATCGCCAGCGCCAAGGAGCTCGACGCCGGCTGACCGGCCGGCCGCGGCCAACATCGGCAGCGGCCTCCGCCTGTGGCATCCTGGCGCGCATAGAGCAATATCGTTTGAGGTTGATCCGACCGGACGATAAAATTGCTCGTAAATACAATAAGCTAGAGCATTAGCGCTTTGCCTATCGAAAGCGATCTTGCTTGTCTTATGACCTTCCTCCCCTGCTGAGCCAAGATGGGGTGCCGCCGACGAGGTGCGAACTCGCCGGCGGCGGGAGGGGTCGGGTCGGGATTATGCTGGCCGTTGAGGGCCGAGCTAGAGTGTGACCGCCCCTCTCTTTTCCTTGTGGCCTGTACGGATACCCGGGCGTCGTGGCCCGGATGACAAGCAAAGGACCTGGAAAAGATGGATTGCACCATAGCCCAAACGGTCGGCGTCGACATCTCCAAAAACATGCTCGATGTCCACTTGCACCCTGACAACCTGGCGCGTCGATTTACGAACAACAGCAAAGGCTTTATCGCCCTGATCGACTGGCTTGCGCAGCAACATCGGCTGCAGCGTATTATCTTCGAGCCCACAGGCGCCTACCACCACGCCTTCGAACGACGCCTTGGCCAGACTGGCCTGCCGATGATCAAGGTCAATCCGCTCCAGGCCCGCCGTTTCGCCGAGGCGATTGGAAGCAGGGCAAAGACCGACGCCGTAGATGCCGCCATGCTGGCCCGCTTCGGAGCACTGGGCGAACTCCAGCCACGCCCCCCTGTCAGCCAATCCCTCGATGACCTCAAGGAGTTGCTTGTGGCCCGGCGCGCCCTGATCAAGGACCGTACCGCAGCCACCAATCGGGACCATCTGCTCCGCGCGCCGTTGCTGAAGCGGCTCGCAAGCCAGCGACTGCGCCAGATTGAACGCCAGCTCGACGCAATCGATGCCGCGATGCGGAAGCTCTGTCAGGGAGACCCTGACCTGAAAGCGAGGCTTGCTATCCTCGTCAGCATTCCCGGCATTGGCGAGGCCACGGCCCTGACGATGCTCATCGAGATGCCGGAACTAGGCTCCATCGAAAACAAGTGCGTCGCAAGCCTCGCAGGCCTCGCCCCAATCGCTCGGGACTCCGGACAGACTCGCGGAAAGCGCTTCATCCGCGGCGGACGTGCGCACCTACGCCAGGCGCTCTTCATGCCAGCTTTGGTCGCTGTCCGGTTCAACGCGACTATGAAGCAGAAATACGAGGCCTTCGTCGCCGCTGGAAAACCCAAAAAAGTTGCTATTGTCGCGGTGATGCGAAAGCTCGTCGTTCTCGCCAACGCGTTGCTCAGGAACCAGCGCTCCTGGACCCCAAACAACGCTTGATCAAGACGGATACTCTAG
>JAYTQW010000487.1:0-11555 GCA_043746535.1 Rhodospirillales bacterium | reverse complement strand
GTACAGCGTCTCGCTCTCGCCGCCGAAACGCACCGCCAGGCGGCGGCAGATGTGGTCGGGGTTCATGTGTTCGCCCGCCCGCACCGACCCGCCGATGGCGCAGACGAAGGTCACCGCGCGGCGCGTCGGCGACACGCAGTCGGCCACGGCCGCGACGTTGCGGCCCATGCCCGTCGCCACGATCATGCCATCGGTGAGGGTCCGCACCAGATGGCTCGCGACCAGCCCGGCCACCGCCACCCGCTGCGCCTCGGTGTCGCGCTGGTCGAGCGACACCAGCAGGCGGTCGATGCCGAACCGCGCCACGAACTCCGCCTCCAGCTCGCTGCTCACGCCGGGGTGCTGGTGGACCCGGATCTCGACCACGCCCTCCTCGCGCGCACGCTTCAGCAGGCGGCTGATCTTGGCGCGGGACAGGGAGAAACGCCGCGACAGCTCCTCCTGGGTGACGTTCTGGTAGTGGTACAGGCTGGCGATCTCGACGATCACGTCGCTGGACACGTCGCCGGAGTCCGCCAGGCGTAGGTTTTCCGTGCTGGTGGCGCTCAAATGCTGATCCTGGGTCGCGGCAGGCTTGAACCAAGAAGCTTGAACCGGGTGGCTTCAACCGGGGCCGGGGCCGAGAGCCTGGGCCTACAGCCTTCTGCCGGTCTCCTCAAGCTCGCGCATGCGGGCGACCTTCGGGCCGGAGCGGCCTGGCTCGAACTCCGAATTCAGCCAGGCGCGCAGCACCGACCGGGCCAGCTCCGGGCCGATAACGCGGGCGCCCATGGTGATCACCTGCGCGTCGTTGCTCTTGCGCGCGCGCTCGGCCGAGTAGGTGTCGTGGCACTGGGCGGCGCGGATGCCATGGACCTTGTTGGCGGTGATCGCCATGCCGATCCCGGTGCCGCAGATCAGCACCGCGCGGTCGCACCGCCCCTCGGCCACCGCATTCGCCGCAGCGAAGGCGATGTCGGGATAGAGCACCGGGCTGGTGTCGAAGGTGCCGAAATCCTCGACCTCGTGGCCGGCGTCCTGAAGCAGCCGCTTCAGGTCTTCCTTCATCTCGAACCCAGCCTCGTCGCAGCCGATCGCTATGGCCATGCTCCCGCTCCCATTCCTGTTGCGGTCCTACACCCTCAAGCTGCATTGCACAATTGTTCTGGCGATGGGCTTTTGCACGCTGCTTCGACCAGAGTTTATACGCAAAAAAGGCAATAATACAAGATGTGATATGTCAAGAGACCGTGGACCGACGGCGAATGGCCGTCAACTATTCCTGAATGGCGAAAATCTGCCTGCACACTCTTGCAGTCGCTTGACAACCGTTCAAGAGGAGTGGCAGGGTTGGATCAAGCCGCGAATGCGAAGCGGGCAGCGAACGGGCGGGGAGGGCGATGTGGCCGGCATTCAATCGCACCGGATCGGCAGCGGCCACGAGCACCGCGACAGCCTGCCGCAAGCCCTGGGCGCTCCCGCATGAACCGTGTGATCAACGATCCCGATCTTGTCGTCGAGGACAGCCTGAAGGGCTATCTCGCGGCGCATCCCGACCTGCTGGCGGCCACCGACCACCCACGGGTGCTGCGCGGGCCGCGCGGCGTGTCTGGCCGGGTTGGCGTGGTGACCGGCGGCGGCTCCGGCCACGAGCCCGCGTTCCTGGGCTATGTCGGCCCCGGCCTGCTCGATGCCGTGGCCATCGGCGAGGTATTCGCCTCACCCACGGCGAAGAGTTTCCAGGCGGCGTTCCGGGCGGCCGACGGCGGCCAGGGCGTCGCCTGCCTGTATGGCAACTACGCCGGCGACAACATGAACGTGAAGATGGCGATCAGGCTGGCGGCCAAGGACGGGTTGACGGTCAAGACCGTCGTGGCCAACGACGATGTCGCCTCCGCCGGGCCGCACGAGCGCGACCGGCGGCGCGGTGTCGCCGGCGAGATCGTCATGTGGAAGGCCGGGGGCGCCCGCGCCGAAGAGGGCGGCGACCTCGATCAGGTCATCGCCGCCGCGCAGAACGCCATCGACCAGACCCGCTCCATCGGCATCGGGCTGTCCGCCTGCACCATTCCCGCCAACGGCCGCCCCAACTTCACCATCAAGGACGGCGAGATGGAGGTTGGCATCGGCCACCACGGCGAACCCGGCATCGCCGTGCTGCCGATCCGGCCCGCCGCCGAGATGGCGGCGATGATGGTGGAGCGCATTGTCGAGGACCTGCCGTTCGGCCACGGCGATGATGTGGCCGTGCTGGTGTCCGGGCTGGGCGCCACGCCGGTCATGGAGCTGTACATCCTGTATGGCCATGTGGACCAGTTGCTGCGCGCGCGCGGCATCACGCCTCGCCACCGCTTCGTCGGCAACTACTTCACCTCGCTGGAGATGATGGGCGTCTCGCTCACCATGACCCGGCTCGACGGCGAACTCGACCGGCTGCTGTCGCGCCCGGCGCGCTCGGTCGGCCTCACCGTGACCGGGCGTTAGGCATGGACAGCGTCAGCCAGCGCGCCGCCGGGCCGATCGTGCTGGACATGGTGGCGGCGATCGTGCGCGAGCAGGGCTTCCTGGGCGAGATCGACGGCGCGACCGGCGACGGCGACCACGGCATCAACATGAGCAAGGGGTTCCGGCTGGCGGGCGACCGCCTCGCTGGCGGCGGCTTCGACCTGGCACACGGCCTCGCCACCCTCGGCGATACGCTGCTGAGCGACATCGGCGGCTCCATGGGTCCGCTGTACGGCAGCTTCTTCACCGAAATGTCCGAGGCGCTGGGCGAGGCCGACCGCATCGACGCGCCCCGCCTCGCCGCCATGCTGCGGGCCGGCCGCGAATCCATCGTCGATGTCGGCGGCGCGAAGCTTGGCGACAAGACGCTGCTCGACGTGCTGATCCCGGCGGAGGCTGCGTTCGGCGCGGCGCTGGCGCGCCATGAGGGCTTTGCCGCCTGTCTAGAGGCGATGCGGCAGGCGGCGGCGCAGGGGCTGGAGGCGACCCGCGACATGGTGGCCAGGATCGGCCGCGCCAGCCGCCTCGGCGAGCGGTCGCGCGGCACGCTCGACGCCGGCGCGGCCTCCTGCAACCTGCTGCTCGCAACGTTGGCCGATGGATTGCTGCGTCACCTCAATATCCCGGAAGGAGCAGCGCCATGAGCGCCACCACCGACCAGACCGCCCGCCCCAACCAGCTTCCCGCGACGATGCAGGCGGTGGTGGCCTACGCCCCCGGCGACTACCGCATCGAGACGGTGGACGTGCCCCGCGCCGGGCCGGACGACATCGTCATCGAGGTCGAGGCCTGCGGCATCTGCGCCAGCGACATCAAGACGTTCGAGGGCGCGCCGTCGTTCTGGGGCGACGACCGCGGCCAGCCGCGCTACGTCAAGGCGCCGATGATCCCGGGCCACGAGTTCATCGGCCATGCCGTGGAGGTTGGCGAGAACGTTGCCCGCAAGGGTCAGTTCAAGGTCGGCGACCGGCTCATCTCCGAACAGATCGTGCCGTGCGAGCATTGCCGCTACTGCCTGCGCGGCGAGTACTGGATGTGCGAGCGCCACGACGTGTACGGCTTCCAGAACAACGTCAACGGCGGCATGGCCAAGTACATGCGCTTCCCCAAGGAGTCGCGCACCTACAAGGTGCCGCACGACCTGCCGATGGAGCGGGCGGTGCTGGTCGAGCCCTATGCGTGCTCGGTCCACGCGGTCAACCGCGGGTTGATCCAGCTCGACGACGTGGTGGTGCTGTCCGGCGCTGGGCCGCTCGGGCTGGGCATGGTCGGCGCCGCGCGGCTGAAGAACCCCTCCAAGCTGATCGTGCTCGACATGAAGCCGGAGCGGCTGGAACTGGCCAAGCGATTTGGCGCCGACATCGTGATGAACCCGGCCAAGGAAGACGTGGTGAAGGCGGTGAAGGATTTAACCGAAGGCTATGGCTGCGACGTGTATATCGAGGCCACCGGCCATCCTTCCAGCGTGGTGCAGGGACTGAACATGATCCGCAAGCTCGGTCGCTTCGTGGAGTTCAGCGTGTTCGGCCATGAGGTGACGGCCGACTGGAGCATCATCAGCGACCGCAAGCAGCTCGACCTGTACGGGGCGCATCTGGGGCCGTACTGCTACCCGCTCACCATCGCCGCGATCAACGACGGGCGGCTGCCGACCGAGGGCGTGGTGACCACCGTGCTGCCGCTGGCCGAGTTCAGGCAGGGATTCGAGATGATGAAGAAGGGCGAAGGCTCGATCAAGATCGTGCTGGTTCCCTAAGCCTTGAACGCAACAGCGCCATCAGCGGTCGACCGGCGCGGCCGGTCGGGCCTGCGTCAGGCGATCGCGGCCGTGGCGGTTCTGGCCCTGCTCGCCGCGATGGCGCTGAACACCAAGGTCGTCGCCATCGGCTCGGCGGGCGACGTTCAGCCCGGTGTCTTTTCCGCCGCGCAGTTCGGCCACGACAACTTCCCGAAGGTGCAGTCCGCCATCACCAGCCGCGCCGTCGACGCCGCCACGCTCGCGGCGGCCATCGCCCAGGACCGGGCGGCGGCGGAGAAGAAATATGGCGTGGCCTCGGGTGTCGGCCCGGAGATCAGCGTCGCGTTCACCGGCGTCGCAGGCAGCCAGGACTCAGGCATCTACAGCGTCGCCGTCCAGGGTGTTCCCGCCACGACCGCGATCCACGTCCAGACCGGGCCGGCCATCAACGGCACCGACCTGCGCGATGCCACCGGCACGATCTCGTTCGGCCAGTTTTCCAACCAGATCGAGTACCAGAACGCGGCGTCCGCGCTGAACAAGGAGATGAAGAAGCAAGTTCTCTCGAAGGTCGATACGGGCAAGTTGAGCGGCAAGACCATCGCCGTGGTCGGCGTGTTCCAGTTGGTGAACGCGGGCGATTGGCTGGTCACGCCGGTGAGGCTGGACGTGCGATGATCGCCGAGGCCGTGGCCGGGGATATCGTGCTGACCGCGCGCGACATCGTGAAGTCGTATGGCAGCACGCACGCCCTCCGGGGCGTCAACTTCGACATCCATCGCGGCAAGGTCACCACCCTGTTCGGCGAGAACGGCGCCGGCAAGTCCACGCTGATGAAGATACTGTCCGGCGTGGTGGCGCCGACCTCCGGCGTGATCGAACTCGACGGCGTCCGGGTCGCGTTCACCTCCACCACCGACGCGCGCAACCACGGCATATCGATCATCCACCAGGAACTCAGCCTGGCGCCCAACCTCAGCGTGCGCGACAACATCTTCATGGGACGCGAGCTGCGCACCGCGACCGGCCTGGACTTCGCCGAGGAGGCCCGTCAGGCGCGGGCGCTGATGGCAGCACTGGAGGAGGACATCGATCCCACGACGCTGGTCGAGCGCCTGCGGCTGGGACAACAGCAGATCGTCGAGATCGCGCGCGCACTCTCGGTCGATGCCCGCATCCTGATCATGGACGAGCCGACCTCGGCATTGAGCGCCACCGAGGTCGCCGTGCTGTTCCGCGTGATCCGCGACCTGACCAGCCGGGGCGTCTCCATCGTCTATATCTCGCACCACCTGGAAGAGGCGTTGCAGATCACCGACTACGCCGTGGTGCTGCGCGACGGCGCCATCGTGGCCACGGCGGACGCTGCCGACATCGACCTGGAGTGGATCGTCCGCCGCATGGTGGGCGACAACTTCGACCTGGGCTCGCCGCCGGCCGGCCACGCATTCGGCGAGGTCGCGCTGTCGGTCGGCGATTTGTGCGTGGCCGACGCTTCCGGCACCGGCCGTCTGGTGGTCGACCATTTCTCGATCGATGTCAGGGCCGGCGAGATCGTCTGCATCTATGGGCTGATGGGCGCCGGACGCACCGAGCTGCTCGAATGCGTGGCCGGGCGGGTGCCGAGCGCCGGCGGGCGTGTGTTCCTGGAAGGTGCGGACATCTCGCGGCTCAGCATCTCCGGGCGCATCGCCGGGGGCCTGGCGCTGGTGCCGGAGGACCGCCAGCGCGACGGCCTGGTGCAAACCATGTCGGTGGGCGCCAACCTGTCGCTGGCCAGCATCGCCGCCCTCGTCAGGCGGATGCTGCTGTCGCCGTCGCGTGAGCGGGCGCTGGTCGATGGCTCGATCCGCGACGTCCACATCAAGACGGCGGGCGGGAGTGCCGCGATCGGCTCGTTGTCCGGCGGCAACCAGCAGAAGGTCGTGATCGGCAAGATGCTGACGACCGATCCGCGCGTCATCCTGCTGGACGAACCCAGCCGCGGCATCGACATCGGCGCCAAGGCCGAGGTGTTCCGCATCCTCGCGGAGCGGGCGGCGCAGGGGCTGGCGGTGGTGTTCTCGACCTCGGAGGTGCACGAATGCCTGAGCATCGCGCACCGCATCGTGGTGATGCGCCGGGGCAAGATCTCGGCGGAATTCGTAGCCGGTGTCAGCAAGGAAGAGATCATGGCCGCTTCCGGCGAAGCTGTGCTGGCCTGATATGGGCATGACATGGGCATGACGGGGATCTGGCCATGAGCGATACCAGTCCGCGCGCTGGACGCGCCGGCGCCGGCCTGTTCGGCGATGGTTTCGAGCTGGGCCGGCTGTTGCTGGAGGGCCGCGCGTTCTTCGCGCTGATCGCCATCGTCGTCGTGTTCTCCATGCTGTCGCCATACTACCTGTCGGTCAGCAACTTCCTCACCATGGCCTCCCATGTCGCGATCTACGGCATCCTGGCCGTGGGGATGCTGCTGGTCATCCTCAATGGCGGGATCGACCTGTCGGTCGGGTCCACGCTCGGCCTGGCCGGCGTCATCGCCGGTTTCCTGATGCAGGGTGTCGCGGTGAGGCCGCTCGGCGTCATGCTGTACCCCTCGGTCTGGGTGGTCGTGGTGCTGACCTGCGCGTTCGGCGCCCTGGTCGGCCTGATCAATGGCGTGCTGGTCGCCCGCTTCAAGGTTCCGGCCTTCGTCGCCACGCTGGGCGTGATGTACATGGTGCGCGGCGTCGCCCTGCTGATGACCAACGGGCTGACCTACAACAACCTCGGCGGCAGTGCCGCCCTGGGCAACACCGGCTTCGACTGGCTTGGCTTCAACCGCCTACTGGGCGCCCCCATCGGCGTGGTGGTGCTGGCGGTGGTCGGCGTGGCCGGCGGCATCACCCTGAACCGCACCGCCTTTGGCCGCTGGCTGTATGCGTCCGGCGGCAACGAGCGCGCGGCGGAGCTGTCCGGCGTGCCGGTGAGGACGGTGCAGGTCAGCGTCTACATGATCTCCGGCATCTGCGCCGCCGTGGCCGGCCTCATCCTGTCCTCGCAGCTTACCTCGGCGGGCCCGACCGCCGGCACCTCGTACGAGCTGACCGCCATCGCCGCCGTGGTCATCGGCGGCGCGGCGCTGACCGGCGGGCGCGGCAACGTGCGCGGCACGCTGCTCGGCGCCTTCGTCATCGGCTTCCTCTCCGACGGCCTGGTCATCATCGGCATCTCGTCCTACTGGCAGACGGTGTTCACGGGTGCGGCCATCGTGCTCGCGGTGTTGCTCAACGCCGTCCAGTATCGCCGCCGCGTCAAGCGCCCGCGCGCCAATGTCAGCGGCGGCCACTCCGCTTCTCCGCAACCGAGCGGCCACGCCCAGACGGCCGATCCCGCTCTCGGGAAGACCGCCGGTTGACCGGCATGTCCTCAAACACAAAGGAAAGATCCATGACCAACAAAGCCCGTCTTCTGCTGCTGACCGCATTCACGCTGGCCGCCCCGGTCGTGGCGGGATCGCTCGCCGCCGCGCAGGCTGCCGGTGGCCTCGTCTCCATCATCGTCAACGACCCCGCGAACCCGTACTGGCTGACCGAGGGCAACGTCGCCGCCGCCGAGGCGCAGAAGCTCGGCTACAAGACCACCATCGGCGCCTCCAAGGGCGACACCAACACCGAAAGCAACCTGATCGACACCGCGATCACCAACAAGGCGGTGGCGATCATCCTCGACCCGGCCAACGCCAGTGGCTCGATCGGCGCGGTCAAGAAGGCCAATGCCGCGAACATCCCGGTGTTCCTGGTCAACGCCGAGATCAACCAGGAGGGTTTCGCCAAGGCGCAGCTCGTCTCCAACAACGCGCAGGGCGCCGCCCTGGGTGCGCAGCAATGGGTCAAGGATGTCGGCCAGACCGGCAAGTATGTCGAGCTGCTGGGCGCCCCGTCCGACAACAACGCGGCCACCCGCTCCAACGGTTACGACACCGTGCTCAGCCAATATGACGGGCTCAGCAAAGCCGGCTCGCAGGTGGCCAACTGGGACCGCACCCAGGGGCACGACAAGATGCAGAGCCTGTTGCAGGCCCATCCCGACATCATCGGCGTCATCAGCGGCAATGACGAGATGGCGCTCGGCGCCATCGCCGCGCTGAAGGAGGCGGGCAAGCTGTCCAGCATCAAGGTCGGCGGCTTCGATGGCTCGCCCGACGCCGTGGCGGCGATCAAGGCGGGCGAACTGCAATACACCGTGCTGCAGCCGGTCGCCACCTTCTCGGCAAAGGCCGTGCAGGAGGCTGACTCGTTCCTGAAGACCGGCAAGACCGGCGCCGCGGGCGAGAAGCAGTTGTTCGACTGCGTGCTCATCACCAAAGCCAACATCTCGCACTACGGCGCCCCGTTCACGCTCGATAAGTGACAAGAGGCGTAGGCTGAGCGACGCCGGGGGTGCCTGTCGCGGCATCCCCGGCCCATTCCATCGCACACCGTTCGTTAACCCGCCACCGCCATCCTGGCCGGCATGAAAGCGGTCATCCTGGCGGGCGGACTCGGCACACGGCTGTCCGAGGAGACGGAGCGGCGGCCGAAGCCGATGATCGAGGTCGGCGGCCGGCCGATCCTCTGGCACATCATGAAGACCTACAGCGCGCACGGCATCGACGATTTCGTCGTATGCCTCGGCTATCGCGGCTACGTCATCAAGGAATACTTCGCCAACTACCGGCTGCACAACTCGGATGTCACCTTCGACATGCGCGGCAGTCGGACCAAGGTGCATTCGTGCGGGGCGGAGCCATGGTCGGTGACGCTGGTGGACACCGGCGAGGCGACGCAGACCGGCGGGCGCATCAGCCGCGCGCTGCCCCATCTGGCCGATGAGGAGGCGTTCTGCCTGACCTACGGCGACGGCGTGGGCGACATCGACATCGCCGCCGGCATCGCCCTGCACCGGGCCTCCGGACGGCTGGCGACGGTGACGGCGGTGCAGCCGCCCGGACGCTTCGGGGCGCTGCGCGTCGATGGCGACCGGGTGCTCGGGTTCGAGGAAAAGCCGCGCGGCGACGGTGGTTGGATCAACGGCGGCTTCTTCGTGCTGTCGCCCAAGGTCGGCGCGTTCATCGACGGCGACGACTGCGTGTGGGAGCAGGCGCCGATGCGCGGCCTTGCCGAGCGGGGCCAGCTCGGCGTCGCCTACCATCACGGATTCTGGCAGCCGATGGACACGCTGCGCGACAAGCGCCAGCTCGACGAACTCTGGGCCAGCGGCGCCGCACCCTGGAAAATCTGGTGACCCGGCCGAGCGTCCTCATCACCGGCAACATGGGCTATGTCGGCTCGGTGCTGGTGGCGCATCTGCGCCGGGCGTGGCCGGATGCGCGGCTGGCCGGCTACGATGCCGGATTCTTCAGCGGCAGCCTGGTCGATGCCGGCATGTTGCCGGAAACCCAGTTGGACGCGCAGCATTTCGGCGATATCCGCGCGCTGCCGCCGGACCTGCTGCGCGGCGTCGACGTGGTGGTGCATCTGGCGGCGGTGTCGAACGACCCGATGGGCCAGCGTTTCGCCCCCGCCACCGACGCCATCAACCGCGCCGCCACCGCGCGCCTCGCCATCGCCGCACGCGACGCCGGGGTGGCGCGCATGGTGTTCGCCTCCAGTTGCAGCGTCTATGGCGCCGCCTCCAGCCGTCCCTGCCGCGAGGGCCATGCCACGCGGCCCCTGACCGACTACGCACGCTCCAAACTCGCAGCCGAGGCGGCGCTGTCAGGCATGGAGCGCGGGGCCATGACGGCCGTCTGCCTGCGCTTCGCCACCGCCTGCGGCGCCTCGCCCCGGCTGCGGCTCGACTTGGCGTTGAACGAGTTCGTGGCGTCCGCCCATGCCACCGGCGAAATCAGGGTATTGAGCGACGGCACCCCATGGCGCCCGCTGATCGATGTCGCCGACATGGCGCTGGCGATCGAATGGGCCGCGCTCGCCACTGGCCTGCCATCGTTCCTGACCGTCAACGTGGGCGCCCAGGCCGGCAACCACCGCGTCGCCGCCATGGCCGCGGCGGTGGCGGCGCAGTTCCCGGACATACGGGTCAGCATCAACGCCGCCGCCCCCGCCGACACGCGATCCTACCGGGTGGATTTCGCGCTGTTCCGCGCGTTGGCGCCGGCGCACCAGCCGCAAATCTCACTCGACCGTTCGATCACCAACCTGCGGGCGGCGCTGGAGGCCATAAGCACTCCGCCCCACCGCGCCTTCGCCCGCCTGCCGGCGCTGGAGCGGCTGGTCGCTTCGGGACGGATTTCCCCGCTGTTGGAGCGGAACTGATGGACAAAGGCTGACGCGGCCTGGTGTGGACACGGACCTGGATCAAGGCACCAAGCCTTTCGCGCCGGGGAGTTTGAGACAGTGCCGAAATCGTCCAATGTTTCCGAAGGTCCGGAGCCGCCGATTACCGATCCGGTAGCCCGCGCAGCCTCCAAAAGCAGCGGCGCCGTGCCAGAGAGCGGCTTCAATGCCCTGGTTCCGGAACTTGAAGTTTCCGACCTGGCGGCAAGTCTGCGTTTCTGGTGTGGCCTGCTCGGTTTCAAGGTTGCCTACGACCGGCCAGCAGCCCGCTTTGCCTATCTGGTACGTGGCCACATCCAGATCATGCTGTGCGAGCGGAATGAAGCCTGGGAGGTTGGCGAACTCTCACCGCCTTTCGGACACGGCGTGAACTTCCAGATGATGGTCGGCGCGCTGATGCCCATTGTCCAGGCCTTAGACGTGGCGAAATGGCCGTTGTTCAGGGCGCCAAGCGATGCGTGGTACCGGACCGGCGATCGGGAAAGCGGTCAGCGGGAGTTCCTTGTCCAAGACCCCGACGGATACCTGTTGCGATTTGCCCAAAGTCTAGGGACGCGCTCACCAACCTAGAACCGCTGCCGCCCTGGCCCCAGACCCCAAACTGAAGGATTGCAAAGGCTCAGCCTTTGCTGGGGTCCAGGGGCAAAGCCCATGGCCTTGCCTCACGCCATATCCACCACCACCCGCCCGCGTACCTCGCCGGCCAGGATGCGCGGAGCCAGCCCGATCACCGCGTCCAGCCCGACATGCCGCGTCATCGCCGCCAGCCTCGCTGCGTCGAGGTCGTGCGCCAGCCGCGCCCATGCCTCCTGGCGCACCGCGCGCGGGCACATCACGCTGTCCGCGCCGAGCAGCGCCACGTCGCGCAGGATGAACGGCGCCACCGAGGCGGGCAGGTCCATGCCCTGCGCCAGCCCGCAGGCCGCGACCGCGCCGCCGCGTCTGGTCTGCGCCAGCACGTTGGCCAGGGTGTGCGAGCCGACGCAATCGACGGCGGCGGCCCAGCGCTCGCGGCCCAGCGGCTTGCCGGG
>JAYTQW010000486.1:0-2490 GCA_043746535.1 Rhodospirillales bacterium | reverse complement strand
GTCGCGCGAGGACCTGCGCCGCATCCTGGTCGAGCCGGAGCACTCGCTGCTGAAGCAGTATGTGGCGCTGCTGGGCACCGAGGGGGTGACGCTGACCTTCGCCGAAAGCGCCATCGACAGCGTCGCCGGGCTGGCCGCCGACATCAACGACCGCGTGGAGAACATCGGCGCCCGGCGGCTGTCGACGGTGCTGGAGAAGCTGCTGGAGGAGATCAGCTTCACCGCCAGCGACCGTGGCGGCGAGGCGATGACGGTGGACGGCGACTACGTGCGCGAGAAGGTCAGCCCGCTGGCGACGCAGACCGACCTGAGCCGGTTTATTCTTTAGGCGAGAGTGCCGGCTCATGTTATAACTGTTGTGGTCACAGGAGGCTGTCATGTCGGAACTGAAGCTGCGGGCGATCGGCAACTCAATGGGTGTGGTGCTGCCGCGTGAATTAATCGCCCGCCTCAAGGTCAACGAAGGCGACATACTCCACGCGGTGGATACCAAGGATGGTGTGCTGCTGACGCCGCTCGACCCGAATTTTGCCGAGCAGATGCGGGTCGGCCGTGATGTCATGCGCCGCTACCGTGACGTCCTGCGCGCCCTTGCGAAATGAGTCATGTCGTTTGGCTCGAGCGGGTTCCGCTCGAGCTGTTGCACTTGGAGGGTGTGGCGGATCACGGTGGTCTGCCGGGCTTGCGTGACGAGGGCTTGCTGGAAAGCGCGCTCGGACGTCCGCTTAACATGCACCACTACGAGCAGGTCGATGACATCCCAATGCTGGCGGCCTGTTACGGCGTGGCACTGGCAAAAAACCATCCGTTTATGGACGGCAACAAGCGGGCAGCCTTCATCGGCATGGTCGTGTTCGCGGAGTTGAACGGGCTAAGGATTGTGGCCGATCAGGTTGAGGCGACCGAAGTGATGCTGGCCGTTGCCTCGGGCGAAATGGACATGGAGCAGCTTGCCCAATGGCTTCGCGCGCAAATCAGGACAACATGAGCCAAGTGGCCATGGCTGATCCGTTCCTCCGCCCCGAGGATGCGACCGCCGCCGACGCCATAGCCGCCATTGGCGAGGAGTTGGCGGTGTTCGACGACTGGATGGACCGCTACCAGTACATCATCGAACTCGGCCGCAAGCTGCCGACGTTCCCCGAAACCTGGGCCGATGACGAGCATCGCGTGCCAGGCTGCCAAAGCCGGGTCTGGATGGAAGCAAGCCTGCGCGACGGCGCGTTGTTCCTGGCCGGGGCATCGGACGCCGCCATCGTCTCCGGCCTGGTGGCGATGCTGCTGCGGGTTTATTCCGGCCGCACACCTGCCGAGATCATGGCGACCGAGCCACGGTTCCTGAAGGATTTCGGCCTGCTTGAGGCGCTTTCGACCAATCGCGGCAATGGTGTCGCGGCGATGGCGCGGCGCATCCGCGACCTGGCCGCGCCCCTTGCGTCGGACAAATAAGCTGGCAAGGTAGCGTCCGGGAACGCAAGGGCCGCAACGGTCCACGCTACAGGGGAGCCTCCACAAGATGACCGACAACCCGTCCGATCCACGCGCCGCATCGCTCGGCCGTCGCACCATGCTGGGGGCCGCCGCATTGGCCCCGGTGATGGCTGCGGCCCTTGCCGGCCGTCCTGGCGCGGCGCTGGCCGCCGACGCCGCACCGTTCCCCACTCATCCGCGCTGGAAGTTTGTGTTCGTCAACCACGTCACCACCAACCCGTTCTTCGTACCGACCCAGTACGGCATCCAGGACGCCTGCGCCCTGCTCGGCTGCGACCACCAGTGGACCGGTTCGGCCAACGCCGACGTGGGCGAGATGGTCAACGCGGTCAACGCCGCCATCGCCTCCAAGGCCAGCGCCATCGCCACCTGCATCGTCGACCCGCACGCTTTCGACAAGCCGATCGCCAACGCGCTGGCCGCCGGCATCCCGGTGTTCTCCTACAACGCCGACGCGCCCGTCGGCGGCGGCAACCAGCGCCTCGCCTATATCGGCCAGGATCTGTATAAATCCGGCGTCGCCATGGGCGAACGCATCCTGACCATGGTCGACAGCGGCGCCATCGCCATCTTCATCGCCACACCCGGCCAGCTCAACATCCAGCCACGGCTCGACGGCGCGTCCGACGTCATCAAGAAGTCAGGCAAGCCGATCACCATCGACGTGATCGCCACCGGCGCCACGGTCAACGAGGAGCTGTCGAAGATCAAGGCCTACTACCTGGGCCATCAGAGCGTGAAGGGCATGTTCGCCGTCGACGGCGGTAGCACGCAGGGTGTCGCCGAGACCATCAAGCAGTACGACCTGGTCAAGAAAGGCGTGCATGGCGGTGGTTTCGACCTGTTGCCGCGAACCATGCAACTGATCAAGGAAGGCCAGCTCGACTTCACCATCGACCAGCAGCCGTACCTGCAGGGCTTCTACACCGCCATGCAGATGTTCACCTTCCTCGCCTCCGGCGGCCTGTCCGGCCCGGCGGAGACCAACACCGGCCTGAA
>JAYTQW010000485.1:0-10016 GCA_043746535.1 Rhodospirillales bacterium | reverse complement strand
GGTCGATCCCCATTCGCGCGACTGGAAAGCAGTGATCGCGCGCGGCGAAAGGTCGTGTTCCTCGGCGCCATGGCGACGCAGCCAGGTGACGAACACGGCGTGCGAGGCGCCGAATGGGTCGGGGAAGGCGCGCCGCAGGTCCGGCCGGTTGTGCAGCGTCGCCAACACGGCGGACATATCGCCAAACATGAACCATTCCGTCTGCGCCGACAACAACGTCTCTGCCATGTCAGGGTGGCCCGCCGCGCGCAACGCCGCAGCACCGATATGCCGGTCGGCCTCCAGGAAGCGCAGCTTGCGTTGGCCGCCATCCAGCACCGCGTCGACGCTCTCCGCGAAACCCACCATGGAGTCGCTGACCAGCGCGCGGCGGAGACGGTCGACCAGCGGATGGATGTCGTATTCCCGCCCGGCATGACGACAGAACCACCGCCAATAGCCTTCGGGGAAGGCAATGCTGTGGGCGTGCGGGAAGCCGTGGTGCAGATCCGGGCGGCGGTCGTAGATCTCGGCGGCGACCAGCGGCAGGGTGGAGCCGGCGGCGGCCAGCGGCGTCATCAGCCAGTTGCACAGCGCAAAGGCGCCTTCGTCCGAGCGGGCGTCGAAGCGCGGCGCGTAGGTCTCGTATTTCTTGAGGATATCGCGGATCAGTGCGGTCACGCGGACGCCGTTCGCCAGCCTGTCGTAGCCGTAGGCGGTTGCCCGGTGCCGGTAGGCCGGCATCGACTTTACCGTGTCGCTGTACCACGCGAGGATGCGCGCGACCGATGGCAGGTTGTAGACGGAGTACCGGCCGTCATGCCTGGACAGGCGGAAGATGTCGTCAACGTCGTAGCCGCTGAAATGGAAGAAGACGAGCGGCTTGCCATCCACCTCCCACCCATTCGCCTCGATGTGGCGGAAGCTGCGGTCGTGCAGGTTCCAGTACGCGACGTTGTAGGCGGTGTCGCGCAGGACGGTGTGGCGGGCGACCAGGATCAGCGCCCAGTTGAAATACTGCTGGTCGGTCTGCCCGCCCGCCGACCGAAAAAACGCACCCACCGAGAGGTTGCACACCTCCCAGAAATCGAGGAACGGCAGGCAGGGCGTCAGGCGGATGCCGAATGCGCCCGCATTGATCAGGCCCGCGTTGAAGATGTCGGCGTTGTTCGGATGCACGCCGAACTGTTCGGTGCGTGGGAACGGGGCAATGGTGTGCGGGGTCATCACCAGATCGGCATGGTCGAGTGCCTCCAGCATTGCCGTGAAACGCTCGAACACGGCGATGTCGGAGTCGAGGTAGATGACGGTGTCGACGATCTGCGCGAGATATTTCAGGAAGCTCGGCTTCAGCGCGTTGCAAAGCTCGTTCGCGTCATACTTGCAGCAGTACCAGCCGATGTCGGGCAGCATGAGGTCGGACAGCAGCGCCACCTGACAGCCCGGAAGGATGTCGCGATCCTCCGCCGTGCCATCGACCAGCAGCAGGAAGCCCGGCATTTCCGGGTGATGGACGCGGAACCCCTCGAACGTCAGTGCCACGAACGGCAGGAAGTTCTTCGATGCGATCAGCGCGAGGCCGCCGCCGCCTTGCCGTAGCGGCTTGGATACGACTGGCGGCACGACCATCTCCGCCACCGGGGCGGTCGGTCCCCCCACCGTTGGCGCGCCGATCCGCAGCAGGAGAGCGGTCCGCTGCCGGTCGGTCACCAGCGCGCTGCGCACGAAGGCGGTAAAGTGGGTTTTCAGCAGCGGCCATTTCAGCAGGTTCTCTTCGGACAGCAGCATATCGATGCGGATCGCGTCACGGTCCCAGTCGAGTGATGCCGCGCGGACGTCATCCGCTTCGGCCGGCTCGCGCTGGCAGACCAGGCGGACCAGATCGCCGACGAACAGCCTGAGTTCAGCGCTCGGCATAGCCCACTCGGTAGGCAGGGACGCGGGCGAGGGCAGCGGCGTCGCCTCGGCCGGCGGCTGGCGAGGATAAAGATGGCGGAGGAGCGCGCTGCGATGCGCAAGCAGGAACTCGTTGGCCATCGCCACTGTCTGCACCAGCGCGTTCACGGTTTCCAGCTTGCCCTTCTGGACGATCACATCAGTGGATTCCGGCTTGCGGGTCAGCAAAAGCCGATAGGCCTCCACCACGGCGCGTTCGTCGATCATGTGCCGTCTTCCTGGTTGCGCGGGTCGATCTGCGTGGTCGGTTGCGTAGTCACGGGCATCGCCAGACCTTCTGGTATCCCGAGTGGATCACCGTGGCGTTGATCGAACTCATGTAGCGGTCGACCAGCAGGCCCTTGCCGCCGGGAACGCCGTCCAGCATGTAGTCGTCCACCGCGACCAGGCTGCCGGGACCGAGCAGTGGCGCCGCCGCGACCAACTCCATGATGTGGTGGGCGGCGCTCGGCATCGGGTCGTCGCGGTCGACATCGAACGAGTCCAGATACAGCAGCGAGGCGGTGCGCCCTTGCATCTGCCGCGCGAGGGTATGCAGGGCGTGAACCGAATCGCTCAGCACCAGGGTGGTGGCGTAGCTACAGGCGCGCCGAGCCGCGGCCAGGCTTTCCAGGCTGAGGTCGATCGACAGGAACCCCGCACCTCGCCCCTCCGCGACCTCATGCTGGGTAAACAGGTCGAACAGGTAGCTGCTCTGGCCATCGCCCGCCCAGTTCTCTCCGACGCGCAGGCACCCGGTTTCGAGGATCAGCTTCGGGCCGGCCACCCGGGCCAGCGCATCGAACAGTTCCGCGAAGCCGTCGCCGCGCTTCTCCAGCCGCCGCCGGAGATGCCGGTCGAAATGCGCCCTGAACGCCACCCCAGGCTCCGGCGCCGGCGCTCCGACAAAATCATGGTCGGACGGCTTGAAACCGCTCTGCCCGAACGGCATCACCATGCTGGCGCGCGCTGGCGTCCAACGCCACGCCACGATTGTTTCATCGCTGTCCGCTCCACTCGATCAACCACTGGCGCAGGCACAATACGCGCTATATACGCATAGATAAATAATACATTTACTAGGTTTATGTCAACGAGCCGCAACGGAACTTCTTCGGCTTCTAACGTAAAAGAAAAATTACTTGCAAGCAGACACGCGTGAAAGCCGCTGATTTGTTTACATTTCAAAATAATATAGATGTCCGGACAGGAGTAGATGCCCTCATCGCTCAAACGGGAACAAAACGGCCCAGGTCGCGTTGGTCCGGCATGAGCACAGACCCGAAAAACCCAGATCCGCAAGATGTTCCCTCCAACACCGTGAAAGACCCGGACAATTGGACCACGGGCGACGAGACGATGACCGGCGCCCAGGCATCCTACCTCAAGACATTGTCGGAGGAGGCCGGCGAGGCGTTCGACCCGAGCCTCAACAAGGCCGACGCCTCGAAGCGGATCGACGCGCTACAGGGCAAGACCGGGCGCGGCAAGTCGCACTGAGAAGAGTGGTTGCCGGCGCGGCTTTGGCAAAGCACCATCCGCACCCGCCATAGGAGGTGACGCGATGGATGGAATCCTTTTGCCGGTGAGCACGCCGGAGCAAGCTGGCCTGCGCCCCGACGCGCTGGCCCGGCTGGTGGCTTACATCGACGGGCACGTGGCCAGCGGGCGCTACCTCGGCGCGCAGGTCGCCATCGCCCGCCATGGCAGCCTGGCATTCTGGCACAGCTTCGGCGAGGCCGATTCCGGGCGTGCGACCGCCGACGACACGCCGTTCCTGCTGTATTCCAACACCAAAGTCGTCACCGCCGCCGCCCTCTGGGTGCTGGCCGAGCATGGCGCGCTGCGCTTCACCGACCGCGTGGCCGACCACCTCCCGGAGTTTGCCCGCCATGGCAAGCAGGATGTGACGCTGCTGCACCTGCTCACCCACCAGGGCGGCTTTCCTGATGCCGTAGCGCCGCCCGCCGTCTACACCGATCACGGGTTGCTACGTCGCGCGGTGTGCGACTTCACCCTCCAGTGGACCCCCGGCAGCCGCGTGTTCTACCACCCGTCCTCCGCGCACTGGACCGCCGCCGCCGTGATCGAGGCGGTCACCGGCCAGGACTTTCGCGCCGCAATTCGCGAACTGGTGATCGTGCCGCTTGGCCTGGACGGCGAGCTGTTCGTGGGCGTGCCCGATGCCGTGCTGCCACGCTGCGCCGGCATGTTCGAGTCGGGCGAGGGCGGCCTGGTTCGCCATGCCGACGACACCGACGCCCGCAAGCGCGCCGGCGTGCCCGGCGGCGGCGGCTACGGCTCGGCGCGGGCAATGGCGGCGTTCTACCAATACCTGCTGCATGGCGGTGGCCTGCATGGACGCCGGCTGGTCGGGCCGCGCACGCTGGCTTATGCGCTGCGCGACATCACCGGCGAGCGGGTGGCCGAACAATGCGGCTACCCGATGCACTTCGCACTCGGCCCATACACGCGCGGCAACACCATCCCGGCCAGCGACCTCGGCATCGCCGCCGGTCCGCGCACCTTCGGCCATGGCGGCGCCGGCAGCTCGCTGTGCTGGGGCGATCCCGACACCGGCGTCAGCTTCGCCTATGTCAGCAACGCCCGCCACAACGACCCGTGGCACAGCCTGCGCATGGACACGCTCAGTCACCTGATCCAGGGAGCCATCCTGTGAACCGTGTTGCCGCCCATGCGCCCGGGGTCGAGGACGTGGTGGCCGCCCATCGGGCGCTGCGCGAGGCCAGCCCGCTGGTGCAGTGCCTGACCAACACCGTCTCCGCCAACTTCGTCGCCAACGCGCTGCTGGCGGCGGGTGCGGCGCCGGCCATGGTGGACAACCCGCAGGAGGCGGCGATGTTCGCCGGCATCGCCGACGCGGTGCTGGTCAATCTGGGCACGCCGACAGTGGCGCAGGTGGAGGCGATGCACTTGGCCGCTGCGGCGGCCGGGCAGGCGGGACGGCCCTGGGTGCTGGACCCGATCGGCGCCGGAGGACTGCCGTGGCGCGGCGGCATCGCGGTGGAGTTGCTGGCGCTGCGTCCCGCCGTGGTGCGCGGCAACGCCTCCGAGGTCATCGGCCTCGCCGGGCTGGGCGGCGGCGCGCGCGGCGTCGACAGCGCCGCGGACCCGCATGACGCGGTGGCGGCGGCGGTCGGGTTGCTGGCCTACGCCGCCGCCGTGTCCGCTTCCGGCGCGGTCGATCATGTGGTTGGGCGCATCATGGCGGAAGGACGCGAGCGCGTCGCCCTGGTCCGCATCGGCGGCGGCAGCCCGTTGCTGACGCGGGTGACGGCGACTGGCTGCGCGCTCGGCGCGCTGGTCGCGGCCTATGCGGCGGCGGCGCCCGACGTGCTGACCGGCCTGGTCGCGGCGCATGTGCATTTTGCGGTGGCGGCGGAGATCGCGGCGGCGTCCGCATCCCGCCCCGGCTCGTTCGCGCCGGCGTTCCTCGACGCGCTGGATGCGGTGGACGCCACGGCGTTCAATCAAAGAGCCATGATCGAGTCCGCTGTTTTCATCGATTGAGACGTTAACCCAGCGACCACAACCGGAGCCACCTTCATGTATCCGACTGTACGAGCCTTGCTTGCGGCCATGTTGCTGACCGCCTGTTGCGGCCTGACCGCGTGCGTTTCCAGCTTCGGCGGCGGCTCCAGCCCGCCGGCGAACGTGGTGGCGCAGCCGACCTACTGAGGCGCTGGCGGCGCGCGGCATGAACCGGCAGCGACCGCGCGCCGTGCTACCTGGCCGGACAGGATCACGTCCGCCGCGCTGATCCGCGCACCGGCGGCGGCGAGCGCGTCGGCCGCCCAGGCGTTGCAGGTGTGCAGCAGGCTGTAGCGGCTGTTCGCGGCGTAGAACAGCGTGCCATGCCCCAAGCTGATTCTGTGGGCGCTGGCGAAGTCCCGCCAGATGAACGCGGACAGCCGCGCGGCACCTCCTGGCGGCAATGGCAACGCGGTGACTTCGCCAGACGCATAGGCGGCATCCGGCAGTACCAGCAGCCCGGCCACCTCGATCGTCGCGCGTCCAGGGATTGGGCCCAGCAGGTATTCCGACCAGTCATCCGGCGGCGCGGTCAGGAAGGTGCGCTTGCCATAGCCGAACACCACCGCGCGGGCGCCGGGGAACACGTCGCGGAACATCGCCAGCCCGCCATCCAGGCTGCCGACGGCGATGCCGAGGTCGACATGCCAGCCACGGTCGATGATGTAGGCCGTGTCGCCGCCCGGCGCTGCCAGGCAGACCGGCGCCCGCGTGGCGCAGCCGGCCACCGCAAGCAGCAACGCCACGCCCAGAACCTGCCGCAATCGTTATGCTCCGGGCGGCACCAGGACCGACTTGATGCCCCGGCGCTGCCAGGCGTGGTCGAGGACGCGGCCCCAGTCCTGCAACGCGAACTCGTCGCTGACGATCTCGCCCACGCGGACCTGGCCGCTTTCCAGGTAGGCGAGGGCGCGGCCGAAATCGCGGATCTGGGCGAACGAGCCCTTGATGGTGATCTCGTTGCGGAACACGTCGAACGGGTTGACGGCGAAGGTCGCCGCCTCGGGATAGACGCCATAGATCAGCACCTCGCCGCCGCGACGGGCCTGCATCACCGCCTCGGCGCACATCTCCGGCGCGCCGGTGGCCTCGATCACGTAGTCGAAGCCGCGCGCGCTGATGTCGCGCAGGGCGCGGCGGTGCTGTTCCGGGTCGTGGCGGTCCACGGCCACCACGCGGTCGGCGGACAGGCGCTCGGCCAGTGCCAGCTTCGGTCCAGCCGGGGCGGCGACGGTGAGGCTGGCGGCCCCGTTGAGCTTGAGCAACTGCGCCAGCACCTGCCCGGTCGGACCCGCGCCGAACATGAGCACGTCCGCGCCGGGCTTCACGTCCAGCACCGTCACGCCATGCACGGCGCAGGCGGTCGGCTCCACCATCACCGCCTCGCGCCAGGGCAGCGTCGGCACGGCGAACAGCTCGACCGCCTTGACGCTCATGAACTCCGCAAAGCCGCCGTCCAACTGGATGCCGTAGGCCAGCAGGTTTTCGCAGCGCAGGATCTGGCCGCGCCGGCAGTAGAAGCAGTGCCCGCAGGAGAGGTTGCAGTTGGCCACCACGCGGTCGCCGACATGCCAGCCGGTGACGGCGCTCCCCACGGCGGCGATCTCGCCGGCGAACTCGTGGCCGGGGATGAGTGGGAAACGCGGGCCGAACTCGCCCTCGTGGATGTGCAGGTCGGTGCCGCACAGCCCGCACGCGCGGACGTGGAGCAGCACCTCGTCGTCGCCGAACGAGGGTTCCGCCACGTCGCGGTAGGCGAACGAGCGGGGAGCGTCGTAGAGAACGGCTTTCATGCGGGCGTCGCTCCTGTTCCGGGACGTTGGACGGCAGCCAGTCAGCGTTGCGGCAAGGTGTCCGAGAATGCGTGGCCTGACGAGTGATTTTGGCTTCACTGCCGGGTGATCTGTGAAAATCCGCTGGCCGGGTGCTACAAGCCGGTCATGGCCAAACCACCTCCCGCGAAACCCGGCTCGGGGTCCGCCCGCGCGCTGAAGATCCGCCTTCGCCGCACCGACGACAAGACCCCGGCGCAGCAGGCTTGGCTGAAGCGCCAACTGAACGATCCGTACGTGCTGGCGGCGAGGAAGCAGGGGCTGCGGTCGCGCGCGGCGTTCAAGCTGATCGAGCTGGACGAGCGCTTCCACCTGATCCGCCCGCATACCCGCGTGCTCGACCTGGGTGCCGCGCCGGGCGGCTGGAGCCAGGTGGCGGTGCAGCGCGGGGCGACCTCGGTGCTCGGGCTGGACCTGCTGGCGATAGACCCGGTGCCGGGGGCCATGTTCCTGCAAGGCGACTTCAACGACCCGGACATGCCGGGGCGGCTGGCGGCCCTGCTCGGCGGGCCGCCCGACCTGGTGCTGTCGGACATGGCGCCGAACACCACCGGCCACGCCAGCACCGACCACCTGCGCATCATCGCCTTGGCCGAAATGGCGCTGGAACTGGCGATCCGCACGCTGGCGCCAGGGGGCGGGTTCGTCGCGAAAGTGTTCCAGGGCGGCACCGAGGGCGAGATGCTGGCGCCGATGAAGCGGCATTTCACCGCCGTCCGCCACGCCAAGCCCCCGGCCAGCCGCAAGGAGTCCAGCGAGCTGTATGTGGTTGCCACCGGGTTTCGCGGCGGCTAGAAGGCGGCGTCAAGGCAGAGCAGGGCGCCCATCCCTGTGAAAGGTTTCGCCATGACGCCCCCCGATCCAAGACTGGCCGACCCGCGATTGGCCGACCCGCGACTGGCTGGCGCGCACCGGACCACCGATTCCAGCGAGCCGCGCCCGCGTGTGGCGGCGAAGGTGGAGGAGGCGCTGGCGTTCGACGATGTGCTGCTGCTGCCCGCCTACTCGCAGGTGCTGCCCGCCGCCGCCGACACCCGCACCCGGCTCACGCGCGGCATTTTCCTCAACATCCCGCTGGTGTCCTCGGCGATGGACACGGTGACCGAGCAGGCCATGGCCATTGCCATGGCGCAGCACGGCGGCATGGGCGTCATCCACAAGAACCTCACCATTGAGGAACAGGCGACGCAGGTGCGCGGCGTCAAGAAATACGAGAGCGGCATGGTGATCAACCCGATCACCATCTTCCCCGACCAGACCCTGGCCGACGCGCGCGGGCTGATGGAGCGCTACCGCATCAGCGGCATCCCGGTGGTCGAGCGCGACAGCGGCCGGCTGGTCGGCATCCTGACCAACCGCGACGTGCGCTTCGCCATCGACCCGACGGTGCGGGTCTATGAGCTGATGACCCGCGAGAACCTGATCACCGTTACCTCCGACGTGGGTGCCACCGAGGCGCGGCGGCTGCTGCACCGCCACCGCATCGAGAAGCTGCTGGTGGTGGACGAGGCGTATCGCTGCATCGGCCTCATCACCGTCAAGGACATGGACAAGGCGCAGGCGCATCCGCTGGCCAACAAGGACGAATGGGGTCGCCTGCGCGTCGCCGCCGCGACCGGGGTCGGCGACGATGGCCATGCCAGGGCGCTGGCGCTGATCGAGGCCGGCGTGGACGTGATCGTGGTCGACACCGCGCACGGCCACTCGGCGGGCGTGATGGCGGCGGTGGAGCGGATCAAGTCGCGCTCCAACGCGGTGCAGGTGATCGCCGGCAACGTCGCCACCCCCGAGGGCGCGGCGGCGCTGATCCAGGCCGGCGCCGACGCGGTCAAGATCGGCATCGGCCCCGGCAGCATCTGCACCACCCGCGTCGTCGCGGGCGTCGGTGTGCCGCAGTTCTCGGCGGTGCTGGAGACGGCGGCCGCCTGCCGCGAGGGCGACGTGCCGGCGATTGCCGATGGCGGCATCCGCACCAGCGGCGACCTGGTGAAGGCGATTGGCGCCGGCGCCGACTGCGTGATGGTCGGCAGCGTGCTGGCCGGCACCGACGAGGCGCCGGGCGAGGTGTTCCTCTACCAGGGCCGCAGCTTCAAGTCGTATCGCGGCATGGGCAGCATCGGCGCCATGGCGCGCGGCTCGGCCGACCGCTACTTCCAGCAGGAAATCAAGGACACGCTGAAGCTGGTGCCGGAGGGCATCGAGGGCCGGGTCGGCTACAAGGGTCCGGTCTCCGGCGTGCTGCACCAGTTGGTCGGAGGCTTGCGCGCCGGCATGGGCTACACCGGCAGCGCCACCATCGGCGACCTGCAGCGCGAGGCGCGCTTCCGCCGCATCACCGGCGCCGGCCTGCGCGAGAGCCATGTGCACGACGTGGCGATCACCCGCGAAGCGCCGAACTACCGGCACGAGGATTGACGATGGCAGATATCGCGGCGGTGGCGTTCGACTCCTACGGCACGCTGTTCGACGTGAACTCGGCCCTGGCGCGCCATGCCGCGCGGCTGGGCGAGCGCTGGCAGGCGATGGCGCAGGAAATCCGCGCCAAGCAGTTGGAATACACTTGGGTCCGCAGCCTAGCCGGCCAGTATCACGACTTTGCCCGGATCACCGACGATGCGTTGGCATTCGTGGCGGCGCGGCACGGCCTCACCGATCCGGCGCTGCTGTCGCAGATGCGCGACGCCTATGATTTTCCCGACGCCTTTCCCGAAGCCGCCG
>JAYTQW010000484.1:0-2563 GCA_043746535.1 Rhodospirillales bacterium | reverse complement strand
GCGGGTTGCCCCGCCGCACAAATCGTCAGCCCGCCTGCACCAATGCCGCGACGATCAACCCGATGCCATCGCCGTGCCAGCGCTGCACTGCCCGGTGATCCGCACCCAGCAGCTTGCCCAGCCGCCGCCAACTGAACAGGTGCCGCTCCGTGGTCGGGCTGACCAGCGCGCGGGCGCCGACAATACGGCGGAGCACATAACGGTCGCCGGGGATCAGCCCCAGCCACGTCCAAGCCTCATCCATGGCGCCGATCCGCGACGCGGACGGAATGGGCGGGCGCAGCTTGCGGCTGGGCTCCACCTCCGCCTCCATGCACGCCGCCCGCACCACTTCCAGCGCGGAGGAGCGCATCTGCGTGGAGTGGCCACGATCCGGCAGGCACAGCAACGTCATGCCGGCATCCTCCAGGCGCGCCTGCACCCAACCGGCGTCGACCACGGGCACGCTCATGCCCCATGTCCCGCAAGTGACGCCAGTGGCGGCGGGCAGTCGCGGCTGGGCCACCCCGGCCAGTCCAGCCCTTCCAGGCTGGAACCGGCCAGCAAGGGCGCCCAACTCGCCGCATGTCCCGACGGCAACGGCGCCCGACTGGGATCGCAAAGGTCTATCTCGTCAATCATTTCAGAGCGGAGCGGTGATCGCGGCACAGGCATTCTCCTGGAACGTCTCTAACGAGAGAGTTAGATTTTCTAACGTATTGTGTCAAGAGAACTCACGTTGAAAAGTTAGAAAAAATGACTAAACTCCGCTCATGCAGAACGATGGCATCGGCTCGCGTATCCGAGTGGCCCGCAAGGCGCGCGGCATGACCCAGGGAGATCTCGCGAAAGCGGTGGGCGTCAGCCGCAGCGCGGTCGCGCAATGGGAAACGGACCGCGCCGGACAGGTGCGCGGCAACCTGGGCCGCATCGCTGCCCTGCTGGATATCCCGGTGGCTGACCTGGTGAACGTGGCATCGACGCCGGCGGTCCCGGCGGACAGCACCGAACTGGCGCTGTTGCGGCTCTACCGCGAGTGCTCGCCGGAGGACCGGCAGTGGTTGCTACGCACCGCCCGGCGGCTCGCCCGCGCCAACAACGCCGCCGGCCCGGGGAACGAGGGCGGCCTATCCCGCCCGGGTTAACCGCTCGATTTCAAGAAGCAGAGCGGCAGTGGTGACCTGCCGGGCGTAGCCGCGATTGTTGCGCAGCGACCACTCGTGCCGGTCCTGGCTTTGCGTGGCGCAGGCGTCCGTCGCCACCGTGACCAGGTAGCCAAGGTCGCAGGCATCCCGCACTGCGGAGTCGACGCACTGATCGGTCAGCGCTCCGACGATGATGAGCGAGCGGACGCCCAGGTTGCGCAGCACGTAATCGATGTTGGTGGAGATGAACACCGAGGAGGATGTCTTGGGGATGACCATCTCATCCTCGACCGGCGCCAGCTCGTCGATCACCTGGCCCTCCCAGGAGCCGCGCGGCACGTTGAAGCCGCTGATCCTGTAGTCCAGGCTGCGGTCGCGGCCGTCCTTGGTAAGGCTCTCGATGACCGTGTACATGACCTCGATGCCGCCGCGACGGCATGCCGCCTGCAAAAGCCGCATGTTGGGGACAGCCACCTCGACCATCTGGCGAAAGAAGTAGCCGTACCTGGCCTCGATCTCGGCCTCGCCCAAACCCGCGTACTCGCCGCCTTTGGCCGTGGCGTTGTAGTTCTGCACATCGACAAGCAGCAGGGCGGCGTGGTGGGGATCGATGTCCACCTCGCGGCTGAGAACAGCGTCATTCATGTGGCGGCTCCTCAATAGACCTCGACATAACGGGCACAGACCGCGGCGGCATCCCGGCCCTCAAGTGCTGCGATCTCATCACGCTTCAGCATCACGTAGGCTTTCAGCAAGTCCGGCCCGAGCCAGGAGGGCGCCTGCGCATCCGCCTCCAGCGCGTCCAACGCCGCATCCAGCGAGCGCGGCAGCAGCGGTGCGGCAGCGCTGTCCGGCAGGCGCAAACCGCGCCTGATCCCATACGCGCCAGCATGCGCTATGGCGCCCAGCACCATGTATGGGCTGGCGGTCGCATCGGCCACGCGGTACTCGACATTGAACTGCCGCGCCACGCTTTCGGGCGAGGTGGCGGACACCGGGCAGATGCGCACCGCGCTGCCGCGATCCTGTGTGCCCAGATCGGCCCGCACCGGCGCCCATCGGTTGGGCGTGAGCCGCTGGTAGGAGGCGACGGAAGGCGCTGTGAGCGCGCACAGCGCCGGCATGTGGTGCAGCACGCCGGCCACGAAATGTCGCGCTTCCGGCGTCATCCGGTCAACCGAAGCAGCGTCGTAGGTCGCCGGCTCGCCCGACAGGCGGCGCAGGCTGAAATGCACATGGGTGCCGTTGCCCACGCCTTCGGGCTGGATCATCGGCGCGAAGATCGCCCGTTCGCCGAGCCGGTGCGCCACCGCCCGCACCATCTCGCGCACGATCACCGCCTCATCGGCCGCGCGCAGGCCGAGCGTGGGAGTGACGGTCACCTCGAACTGCCGCTCGCCGTACTCCGGCAGGAACGAGTCGGGTGTCACCCCGGCGGC
>JAYTQW010000483.1:0-3091 GCA_043746535.1 Rhodospirillales bacterium | reverse complement strand
TCGGCGTCGATCCGGCTGCCGTCCTCCAGCACCACGCCGCGCACCCGCCGCGCACGGTCCAGGTCGAGGTCCACCACCTTGCTCTGGAAGCGGTACTCGCCGCCGAGCGCCTCGATGGTGGCGCGCATGTGCTCGACCATCGAGACCAGCCGGAAGGTGCCGATATGCGGATGCGCCACGTACAGGATTTCCGGCGGCGCGCCGGCGGCGACGAACTCGGTCAGCACCTTGCGGCCGAGATGGCTGGGATCCTTGATCTGGCTGTACAGCTTGCCGTCGGAGAAGGTGCCGGCGCCGCCCTCGCCGAACTGCACGTTGCTCTCCGGGTTCAGCACGCCGCGCCGCCACAATGCCCAGGTGTCGCGGGTGCGCTCGCGGACCAGCTTGCCACGGTCCAGAATGATCGGGCGGAACCCCATCTGCGCCAGCAACAGCCCGGCGAACAGGCCGCACGGGCCGGCGCCGATCACCAGCGGGCGGGAGCGCAGGGCAGCCGGGGCGTGGGCGACGAAGCGGTACGCGGTGTCCGGCGTACGCACGACGCCGGCGCGCCCCGCCAGCGCGCCCACCTCGTCGCGCAACGCGACATCGAGCGTGTAGGTCATGGTGATGGCCGACTTCCGCCGCGCATCGGTCGAGCGGCGGGCCACGCTGTAGCCGAGCAGATCCGCCGGCGCGATCCCGAGCCGTTGCAGGATAGCGTCGCGGACCGCTCCCTCGGCATGGCCGAGCGGGAGCTTCAGTTCCTGCAGCCGCAGCACGGCCTAGTCCGCGGCGTCGGCGACTTCGGCGTTCTGGCGGGCCAGGGCCGCCTTCTTCGCCGGGCTTTCATGCGCCAGCTTGTCCATCGCCTGCTGCACATGGCGGCTGAAGATGAACTCGGCCGGGCGCTGGTCGGCCAGCGAAATGTCGGGCGCCATCTTCCCGGTCGTCTTCACGCCGAACATCTCGACCTTCAGCATCTTCCACGGCTTGGTCACGGCCTCGGTCACGGCGGTGCCCTCGTAGCCGCAATGCACCATGCAGTCGGCGCACTTCTCATAGTTGCCGGTGCCGTACTTGTCCCACTCGGTGGTGTCCATCAACTCCTTGAACGTCTTGGTGTAACCCTCGCCGAGCAGGTAGCAGGGCTTCTGCCAGCCGAAATAGGTGCGGGTCGGGTTGCTCCACGGCGTGCAGTGATAGGTCTGGTTGCCGGCCAGGAAGTCCAGGAACAGCGACGACTGGTTGAACTGCCACTTCTTGGCGCCGGTCCTGCGGCGCGAGAAGATGCTGCGGAACAGCTCCTTGGTGCCCATCCGGTTCAGGAAATGCTGCTGGTCCGGCGCCCGCTCATAGGCATATCCGGGCGAGACGCTGATGCCGTCCACGCCCATGTCCATCACGTCGTCGAAGAAGCGCGCCATGCGCTCGGGATCGGCGTTGTTGAACAGGGTGGCGTTGATGATGGTGCGGAAGCCCATCTTCTTGGCGCGGGCGATGGCGCTGACGCAGCGGTCATAGACGCCGTCCTGGCAAACCGAGCGGTCGTGGTCGGCCTGGTTGCCGTCCAGGTGCACCGACCAACTGAAGAACGGGTTCGGCTTGAACTGCTCGATCTTCTTTTCGAGCAGCAGCGCGTTGGTGCAGACGATGACGAACTTCTTGCGCGCGATGATGCCCTCGACCACCTGCGCCAGCTCCTTGTGCAGCAGCGGCTCGCCGCCGGCGATCACCACCACCGGCGCGCCGCACTCGTCCACCGCCTCCAGGCACTCGGCCACCGACAGCCGCTGGTTCAGGATTTCGCCGGGGTAGTCGATCTTGCCGCAGCCGGCGCAGGCGAGGTTGCAGCGGAACAGCGGCTCCAGCATCAGCACCAGCGGGTACTTCTTGCGGCCCAGCAGATGCTGCTTGACCACATAGGCGCCGACGCGGACCACCTGGTTGAGCGGTACACCCATAGTTCGATCTCCTTCAGGCGTCGGCGAGTTCAGCCGGGAATCGGAAACGCACGTCCTCGGCCACGCCCTCCAGGGTCGAGACCTCGACCTCCCCGAACAGCCGCAGGCCCTCGATCACGCCTTGCACCAGGGTCTCGGGCGCGGACGCGCCGGCGGTCAGGCCGACCGTGGCGACGCCATTGAACCAGCCACGTTGCAGGGAGCTTGCATCGTCGATCAGGTAGCTTGGCCGCCCCATCTCGTCGCCGATCTCCCGCAGGCGGTTGGAGTTGGAGCTGTTGCGGCTGCCCACCACCAGGATCACCTCGACCACCTCGGCCAGGTCGCGCACCGATTGCTGCCGGTTCTGCGTCGCGTAGCAGATGTCGCGGGTGTCCGGCCCGACCGTGTTCGGGAAGCGCGCCATCAGGGCGGCGATGATGTGCTTGGTGTCGTCCACCGAGAGCGTGGTCTGGGTGATGTAGGCGAGCCGGTCCGGCGTGCCGGGTTGCAGGCGGGCGACATCCTCGACCGTCTGCACCAGATGGATGGTGCCGGGCACCTGGCCGATGGTGCCCTCGACCTCGGCATGGCCGGCATGGCCGATCAGCACGATCTCGCGGCCTTGTCCCGCGTAGCGACGGCCCTCGTTATGGACCTTGGCGACCAGGGGGCAGGTGGCATCGATCACCGGCAGGCCACGCTCGCGGGCCACCTCCTCGACCCGCTTGGCAACCCCGTGTGCGCTGAACACCGTCATGGCGCCGGCCGGGATCTGCTCGAGTTCGTCCACGAACACCGCGCCGCGCTGGCGCAGATCCTCGACCACGTGACGGTTGTGCACGATTTCATGACGGACGTAGATCGGCGGGCCGAATTTCTTCAGCGCCCGCTCGACGATCTCGATCGCCCGCTCCACGCCCGCGCAAAAGCCGCGCGGTTGCGCCAGGATCACGCGCATCATGCTGGAAAACTCCCAATCCGCGCACCCGTGCCGGCCGGTCCGAAACAGGTTACGGCATCCGTTCTAGCCGGGAATGCCGCGCTGCATCAATGACGGGTGGCACTGTCGCGAGTTCAACCCCGCGCCGGGGTCCGATGCCGCCATCGCGACAGATGCGCCGGTTTGCGGTAGGCATTGTGCACGAGTGTGGCGCGTCTGCCGCAGC
>JAYTQW010000482.1:0-8982 GCA_043746535.1 Rhodospirillales bacterium | reverse complement strand
TCGACGACGACGCCGGAATACGGCTCGTCCACGTCGATCAGCACCTCCTCCATCGGCTCCTCGCGCTCGCCCGTCTCCGGGTTCTGCCGGGTCAGCACGCGCGGCCGGCCGATCGCCAGCTCGAAGCCCTCGCGGCGCATGGTCTCGATCAGCACGCCCAACTGCAACTCGCCGCGCCCGGCCACCTCGAACGTGTCGCTGTCGCTGCTGACCGAGATCTTGATGGCGACGTTGCCTTCGGCCTCACGCAGCAGGCGGTCGCGGATCTGGCGCGAGGTCACCTTCTTGCCCTCGCGGCCGCCGAGCGGGCCGTCGTTGACGCGGAAGGTCATGGCCAGCGTCGGCGGGTCGACCGGCGTGGACACCAGCGGGCCGGGCAGGTCGGGCGAGCCGATGGTGTCCGGGATGGTCGCCTCGGTCAGGCCGGCGATGGCGATGATGTCGCCCGCCTCGACCTCGTCCACCGCCACCCGCTCCAGCCCACGAAAGCTCATCAGCTTGGTCAGGCGGCCGGTCTCGACCACCGAGCCGTCCGGGCGCAGCACCTTCAGCGGCATGTTGAGCCGGGCGCGGCCCTGTTCGAGCCGCCCGGTCAGCACGCGGCCGAGAAAGTTGTCGTAGTCGAGGATGGAGGCGACCATGCCGAACGGCGCGTCCTGGTTCACCTTCGGCGGCGGCACATGCGAGAGCACCAGATCGAACAACGGCGACAGGTCCTTGCGCTCGTCGTCCAGCTTGACCACCGCCCAGCCCTGCCGGCCCGACGCGTACAGCATCGGGAAGTCGAGCTGCTCGTCGGTCGCGCCCAACGCCGCGAACAGGTCGAATATCTCCTCATGCACCTCGTCGGCGCGGCTGTCCTGGCGGTCGATCTTGTTGACCACGACGATCGGGCGGATGCCCTGGGCCAGCGCCTTGCCGACCACGAACTTGGTCTGCGGCAGCACGCCCTCGGCGGCATCGACCAGCACCAGCGCGCCATCGACCATGTTCAGGATGCGCTCGACCTCGCCGCCGAAATCGGCGTGGCCTGGCGTGTCGACGATGTTGATGCGGGTGCCCTTCCACATCACCGAGGCGCATTTGGCCAGGATGGTAATGCCGCGCTCCTTCTCCAGGTCGTTGCGGTCCAGCGCCCGCTCCGTCACCTGCTGGTGCTCGCGATAGGCGCCCGACTGCTTCAGCAATTGGTCCACCAGCGTGGTCTTGCCGTGGTCGACGTGAGCGATGATCGCGATGTTGCGGATGTCCATGGGGACCCTCGGAGAATGCTGGCGGCGAAACTGGGCGAACAAATAATCCGGCCGCGCAAGCGGGGCCGGATCGTGGTGCAGCGCACACATAGTGGATTGCGGGCGCGGATGCGAGTGTTGAAACCGTCGCTATACGACGACGCCCGCCATGCCACCCCTCACGGGTGGACATGGCGGGCGCAATGCCTCGGCAATGCCGTCAGGATAACGGCAAGACGGTTGCGGCCTTACTGCTGGCCGCCGCCGTTGCTGCCGCCGCTGGTCGGCGTGGTGGTCGAAACCGGCGTACCGGGCGTGGTCGCCGGCAGCACGCCGGGATTCATGCTGCCATGGGTGTTGGTGAAGGCCGGGTCCATGTACGGGTCGTCGTCGTTCTGCAGGTTCATGTTTGCGGCGCTGCCGGAGGTCGATTGACCGATGCCGGCCGGGCGCACGCTGGTGGTCTGCATCATGGTCGACTGGCTGTTCGGGTTCTGGACACCACGGGAATATACCCCAGTGGCCGGGGTGTTGCCCGTCACTTCGCCCGGCTGCGACGGCTGGATGCTGGTCGCCTGCATCATGGTCGAGGTGGTGGACGGGTTCGGCATCACCTTGCCCTGGATCGAGCCTGGGGCGGCCGGGACCAGCACGCCGTTGGCGCCAGTCGTGGCGGCGGCGGGAACGGGCATGCCGGCCCCGCGGTGGAGCATGGCACCCATCATGGCGGTGTCGGCGCCGGCGCGGTTGCCGCTGGCCAGATCGGACAAGGCGGTGCGGATGCTGGCGACGCGCGGCGCGCGGTCGATCGCATTGGCGTCGTTCGCCGCCGTGGAGCGGTCGAGCAGACGGGTCTCGGCGCGCTCGAGCGCCTCCTGCGCCTCGCCGGTGCGGCCACGGGCCAGGGCGGCGCGGGCGCGCATGATGTACTGGTTGGGCGATAGGTCGTTACCTGGGCTGGGCAGCCCCGGCGCCACGGTCGAGCGCGTGTTGGCGGACGAGATGTTGCTCGCCTTGGTCGACTGTGGCGAGTTCGAGTTTTGCGCGTGGGCGCCGGCAGACAGCCCGATGATGGCGACAGATGCTAAAAGTAGCGTACGCATGACGGATTTCCTTCGTTCGACGTGACAGACAGACCCCACATGGTGTCCGGATGCGGGAATAACGAACCAATCTTTCGGCGGTTGCACCGTTACGGTTACAACCGCAAGGGGAATCTTTCCAGTCGAACGACGCGCGCGTGAACGAACCTGCCAAAAACGGCTTTATTCCGCCGTTGCCTGGGTAAGTTCGCCGGACAGGTCACGTAATGGACGGGCGCCGTAATGACTGATGACCTCCGCCGCCGCAACGCTGCCCAGCCGCCCGCACACGGCGAGGGGGTGGCCCGCGGTGAACGCGGCCAGGAATCCGGCGGCATAGGCGTCGCCGGCGCCGGTGGTGTCGAGGACCGCAACCGCTTCGGCGGCGACCACCACCGTCTCGTCCCCGCGCACGATCAGGCTGCCGGCCTCGCTGCGGGTAATGGCGGCCAGCGCCACGTCGGCGCGGGCGCGGGCGATGGCGGCGTCGAGGTCGCCCTCCTCGTACAGGCTGGCGATCTCCGCCTCGTTGGCGAACAGGATGTCGACATGGCCCGCGACCAGGTCGCGGAAGGCGGCGCGATGGCGCGCGACGCAGAACGGGTCGGACAGCGACAGCGCCACCCGCCGCCCGGCCTCATGGGCGATGCGCGCCGCCAGCCGGAACGCCGCCTGCGCCGCCGGCGGGTCGAACAGGAACCCTTCGAGGTAGGTGATGGCGGCGCCAGCCACCAGGACGGGATCGACCTGCGCCTCGCCGAAGGCAGTGGAGGCGCCGAGATAGGTGTTCATGGTGCGCTGCCCGTCCGGTGTCACCAGCACCAGGCAGCGCCCGGTCGGCGGGCCGCCCGCCAGCGGCGGCGTCGGGAAATGCACGCCCACGGCGGCGCAGTCCTCGCGGAAGCGGTGGCCGAGCGCGTCGTCGGCCACCTGACCGAGATAGGCCACACGGGCGCCCAGCGCCGCCGCGACCACGGCGGTGTTGGCGCCGGAGCCGCCGCCGGTCATCTGCCCGTCCGGCATCGCCGCGAACAGCGCCTCGGCGCGCGCGGTGTCGATCAGGGTCATGGTGCCCCGGTTGCAGCCGTGGCGGGTAATGAACGCCTCGTCGACCGGCGCCACCACGTCCATCAGCGCGTTGCCGATGCCGAGGATGTCGAAGCGGGCGGCGGGGGACGCGGCGAGAGACATGGGCGGCACTCCTGAACGTGGCGCCCGCCTAGCATCGCGCCAGCCATGCGGCAACACGCGGGCCCTTTTGCTCGCGCCCGATCTGCGGCATCCATGCGCCATGGCCCAGTCGCGAAGCCTATCCTTGCCGCCGTTGCGGCCACTGACCCTGGCGCTCGCCCAGATGCACGACCCGGCGTTCCTGGGTGTGGCACTGCGCAGCGTCGCCTGGGCGCTGGTGGCGTTCGCGGTGCTGGGCGCGCTGCTGGCGCGTGCCACCGTCGCCCTGTTCGGGCCGCACAACTGGCTGGCCGGTTGGCTCGCGGGGGCGGTCGGCGTGGTCGGCGCGGCGCTGTCGGCGTGGCTGCTGTTCCTGCCGGTCGCCAGCATCATCGCCACCCTGTTCATCGAGCGGGTGGCTGTCGCCGTTGAGCGCCGCTTCTATCCTGGCGTGGGCGGCGCCCGCGCCGCGCCGCTGGCGCAACAGGGCTGGGACGGCCTGGTGCTGGGCGCGCAAATCCTGGCGTTGCAGGTGGCGGCGCTGGTGCTGACGCCGTTGCTGCCGGGAGTGTCCGTGCTGGCGGGCTGGACCATCGCCGCATGGGCGATCGGGCGCGGCCTGTTCGTCGCCGTCACCATGCGCCGGATGCCGCGCGCCCGGTCGCTGGCGCTCTACCGCTCGGTGCGCGGCGCCGTGCTCACGCAGGGATCGCTGATCGCCGCCGGCAGCCTGGTGCCGGTCCTGAACCTGCTGGTGCCGGTGCTGGGCGTCGCGGCGATGGTGCATTTGTTTCATGCGGCAACTGGACAGAGTGGCACAACCGAGCGTGGCGAAGGGTTGTCGCTTTTGCCGCCCGTGTGATAGGGCATCTTTCTCATCTTCAACCCGAATTAGACGGAGGGTACGTGTTCAAGCGTCGCAAGCCCGACGAAGCGCCCGCCCACCCCGGCTCCCTCGGGGCCCAGCCCTTCGCCCCGGCGTCGCCACAGCCAAGCAGCGGTCCCGGCGCCAGCCTCCCCGGCGGGCCACCCGCCAAGGCGATGGGGCCTGCCGACAATGGGCTGGACGTGCCTCCCTTCCGCCAAGCCGCGACCCCCGTCGCCGGTCCCGCCCTCTTCCCCGCAAAGGACTCCCCCGCCATGGGTCGCGCGCCGTTCGCCCCTTCGCCCACGCCCGCCCCGAACCAGCCGCCGCAAGGCATGTCGGCACAAGGCTCCTCGACACAGGGCATGCAGCCGGGATCCTCCATGCAGCCGCCGCGCCCGGCCGGCGCCCCCGGTCGCCCGATGGGCAACGGGGCGGAGCGCCGCACCCTGGTGGTCGGCCGCGGCATCAGCCTGCAAGGCGTGGTGCAGGACGCCGAGCGCCTGGTGGTCGAGGGTACCGTGGAGGCGACCATGATCCATGCCACCGAACTGGCGGTCGCCCCGGGCGGCATGTTCAAGGGCGAGGTCGAGGTCGAGGACGCCGAGGTCGCCGGCACCATCGACGGCACCCTGACCGCGCGCGGCAACCTGATCGTGCGCGCCACCGGGCGCGTGCTCGGCACGGCCCGCTGCCGCCGCCTACAGGTGGAGGACGGCGGCCAGATCACCGGCCGCATGGAGATGCTGACCGAGTCATCCGCATCGCCGCACCCCGACGTGCCGCGCCACGAACCGGCGTAAGCAAGCGCGGAGCGTCGCCCCCGATCCCATCGAAATCCATTCTGATGGGGTTCGGGGCCTCGGCCCCGGCGGGTCCAGGGCGGCGCCATGGCCTTGCTTCCTAGGCCGCGCCGGCCACCCGGCGCGGCTTGACCGGTACCGGCAGCGCCTCGGCCGGCTCGTCGGGGCTGGTCAGCGCCAGCAGCAGCGCCTCGCGCAGTTGCGTCAGCTTGCGGTCGTTCTCGACCTTCAGGCCGAACACATCCTTGACATAGAACACATCGACCGCGCGCACGCCGTAGGTGGTGACGTGGGCGGAGGCGATCTGCAAGCCCTGGTCGCTGATGGCGGCGGTGACGTCGTGCAGCAGGCCGGGGCGGTCGCGCCCGTTCACCTCCAGCACGGTGTGGGTGTTACTGGCGCGGTTGTCGATCACCACGCGCGGCGGCACGTGGATCGCGCGCATCCGCCGGCCCAGCAGCGCCTGCGAGGTGCGCTTGATCTCGGCTGCCAGCCGGATGCGCCCGGACAGCGCCTGCTCGATCAACACGTACAGCCGGGCCAGCCGGTGCGGCGCCTCGAACGCGCCGCCCGCCGCGTCCTGCACCCAGAAGGTGTCCAGCGCCATGCCGTTGGTCAGGGTGTGGATGCGGGCGTCGACGATGGAGGCGCCGGCCACGGCCAGCGCGCCGGCAATCTTGCTGAACAGCCCGGCGTGGTCGGCGGCATAGACGGTGACCTCGGTGACCGCGCGGGCCGGCAGCGGCTGCGTCACCACGGTCAATGGCGCGTGGCGGGCCTCGGCGTCGCGGATGACATGGGCGTGGCGGGCATGGCTCTCCGGGTCGAAGCTGAGCCAGTAGCCGGCATAGCCCAGGTTGAAGAAGCGTTCGCGGTCGGCGTCGCTCCAGTCCTCCAGCAGCAGCGCCACCGCATCCTTGGCATCGCGCACGCGCACGTCGCGCTCGGTGGTGGCGAGGCCGCCGGCCAGCACTTCGGCGACACGCGAGTACAGTTCGCGCAGCAGTGTTGCCTTCCAGCCGTTCCAGACCTTCGCCGAGACCGCGCGCATGTCGGCGACCGTCAGCACCAGCAGCAGGCGCAGCCGCTCCGGCGACTGGATGGTGTCGGCGAGGTCGAGGATGGTCTTGGGGTCGTCGATGTCGCGCTTGAACGCGGTCTGGCTGAGCATGAGGTGGTGCAGCACCAGCCAGCTCACCGTCTCGGTCTCCTCCGCCGACAGGCCGAGCGCCGGGCATACCTCCAACGCCAGCTCGGCCCCCAGCTCCGAATGATCGCCGCCCCGCCCCTTGGCGATGTCGTGCAGCAGCATCGCCACGTACAGCGAGCGCCGCGACTGCAACTGGTCGACGATGCCCGAGGCGATCGGGGCCACGTCGGCCAGCTCGCCGCGCTCCAGCGTGTTGAGCACGCGCACTGCCTCGATGGTATGCTCGTCCACCGTGAACACGTGGTAGGTGTCGAACTGCATCTGGCCGACGATGCGCGCCCAGTCGGGCAGGAAGCGGCCAAGCAGGCCGGTCTCGTTCATCACCGAAAGCCAGCGCGCGCCGTCGGCGTGGTTGTGTTCGGTGTCGCGCCCGCACAGCAGGTCGAGGAAGATCGCGGCGGCGTCCGCGTTGTGGCGGAGCAGCATAGCGCGGCGCTCGTTGCGGATCAGGGCGCGGATCGACAGCGGGTGCAGCGCCAGCTCGCGGTCGCGCGCCACCTGCAACAGGCGGAACATCTGTAGCGGCTCAGCGTCGAATGGCCGGTCGGCGGCGGGCAGCAGCATGCCGTCTGCGAGCACGAAACCAGCCTGGCGCAGGGCGGCGTCGGTGGCGGGCGAGATCGCCGGCGGCCCCAATGCCGCGCGCAGGATCGCCGGCTCCAGCACATGCGTGAGGCGGCTGACATCGCGCGCGGTCAGGAAGTAATGGCGCATGAACCGCTCCACCCCGTCCTGGCGGCCATGGCGGGTGTAGCCCATGCGGGCGCCGACCACCGGTTGCAGGTCGAAGGTCAGCCGCTCCTCGGCGCGGCCGGAGACGTAGTGCAGGTGGAAGCGCAGCGTCCACAGGAAGTCCCAGCAGCGCATCGCCAGCCGACCCTCGGCCTGGGTGACGATGCCGTGCGAGATGCCCTCGGCCTCGGCCAGCGACATGAAGCTGCGGATGCCGAACACGTAGCGGGCCATCCAGTACAACGTTTGCAGGTCACGCAGGCCGCCGCGCCCCTCCTTGATGTTGGGTTCGACCACGAACGGGCTGTCGCCGTAGCGGCGGTGGCGCAGGTCGCGTTCGGCGCGCTTGGCGGCCAGGTAGCCGCCGGCTCCGGCGCTGGAGCAGGCGGCGTTGAACCGCGCCACGAAGCCTGCGAACAGCGTGGTGTCGCCGGCGATCCGGCGCGCGTCCAGCAGCGAGGTGCGGATGGTGGCGTCGCGCTCCGCCTCGGCGATGCAGTCGTCGGTGGAGCGGGTGGCGTGGCCGACCTTGAGGCCCAGGTCCCACAGGAAATACAGCATGAACTCGACCACGCGCAGTACTGCCGGATCGGCGTCCGGCCCGGTCAGGAACAGCAGGTCGATGTCGCTGAACGGCGCCAGCACGCCACGGCCATAGCCGCCCGTCGCCGCCACCGTCATCGCCGCCGCCTGGCCGTCCCCGCCCATGGTCACGGCCACGCCATGCACGGCGCAGGCATGGTCGAACAGGGCGGCGATCAGGCCGTCGGTGGTGCGCCCGAGCAGGCGCGCGGCCTGCAAGCCGGCAAGTTCGCCGGCCTCGAAAGTTGTCCGCACCTCCGCCTGGATGCGGGTCAGGTGGCGGCGGAACAGCGCCAGAACCGCCTCGCGCGGGGCGCGGTGGGCGCCGCCGATGCCGCGCAGCGCCACAGCCAGTGCCTCGTTCAACGCAAGCGACGTATCGATGCGGATGAACTCGGCATCGTCGGGGACGGGATCTGCATGCAGCATGAAATTATGTTAGCGGCTCATTCGGTTGTGCGACAACGACCATGGCACAGAGCCGATACAGAATATCGAGTGCCTCACGCGCGCAGAGCCGGTCCGGGTCGATCGCCGCCACCGCCTCACGCAATGTGTCCATCGCATCAGGTGGCGCCGAAGCCGCTGGGTGCAACGGCTGCGCGCGCGCGAACAGCGGCAGCGCCGCGGCATCGGTCAGCGCCCCGGCCCGCGCCTCCAGTGCGGCCAGCAGCGTGGCCGCCCGCTTCACCACCGGCATCGGCACCCCGGCGAGCTTGGCCACATGCACGCCCCAACTGCGCCCGGCGGCGCCCTCGACGATCTCGTGCAGGAACACCACGCCGCCGCGATAGTCCTTCACCCGCATGGCGTGCGGCGACAGGTTCGGCAACTCGGCGTCCAACTGCGCCAACTCGTGGAAATGAGTGGCGAAGATGGTGCGGCAGCGGGCCTCGTTGTGCAGCGCCTCCAGCACCGCCCAGGCGATCGCCAGCCCGTCCAGCGTGGCGGTGCCGCGCCCGATCTCGTCCACCACCACCAGGCTGTGCCGGGTTGCCTGGTGCAGGATCGCGGCGGTCTCGATCATCTCCGCCATGAACGTGCTCTGGCCGCGCGCCAGGTCGTCGGCGGCGCCGATGCGCGAGAACAGCCGGTCGACCAGGCCGATGCGGGCGCTGGCGGCGGGCACCGGCAGCCCGGCCTGCGCCAGCACCACGATCAGGGCGTTCTGGCGCAGGAAGGTCGACTTGCCGGCGGCGTTCGGCCCGGTCAGCAGCAGCATCTGCCGGCCCGGCGACAGGTCGCAGTCGTTCGGCACGAAGCGCGCATGCGCGGCCGATGCGGCCAGCGCCGCCTGCACCACCGG
>JAYTQW010000481.1:0-4935 GCA_043746535.1 Rhodospirillales bacterium | reverse complement strand
AACGGCATGCTGCTGACCGGCGGCGAGAAGATGTCGAAAAGCCTGGGCAACTTCCTGACCGTGCGCGACGCGCTGCTGGCGGCACCGGGCGAGGCGGTGCGGATGCTGCTGCTGCGCGCGCAGTACCGCGCCACGCTGGATTTCACGCTGGACGGATTGGGCGAGACGCGGCGCGACCTCGACCGCTGGTACCGGGCGCTGGAGAAGACGCCGCCGGAGCCGGATGCCGAGGTGCCCGTTGCGGTGCCCGTCGCGGTCATCGACGCGCTGTGCGACGACCTGAACACGCCGATGGCGTTCGCCGCCATGCACGCGCTGGCCGATGCCGCGTTCACCGGCGACGCGGCGGCCGCCGGCGGGTTGCAGGCGGCGGGCGACCTGATCGGCCTGCTGCAACAGACGCCCGCCGCCTGGTTCCGTGGCGGCGACGACGCCGGCGCGATCGACGATATGGTGGCCGCGCGCATCGCCGCCCGGTCCGCGCGCGATTTCGCCGCCGCAGACGCGATCCGGCGACAGCTCACCGATATGGGTGTTGCGCTGGAGGACGGGCCGGCCGGCACCATCTGGCGGCGCGGCGGCTGAGCGCATGACCGGGCGCGACGGCGGGGCGGACCTGGCCCCCATCGGCAACGCGCCGGTGGTGATCCTGGTGCGCCCGCAACTGGCCGACAACATCGGCGCCGTGGCCCGCGCCATGGCCAATGGCGGGCTGTTCCACCTGCGCCTGGTCGCCCCCCGCGACGGCTGGCCGCAGGAGCGGGCGTGGCGGATGGCCTCCGGCGCCGACCGCATCCTGGACGCGTGCGAGGTCCACGCGACGGTGGCCGAGGCGGTGGCCGACCTGCACCACGTCCACGCCACCTGCCCGCGCCCGCGCCATATCGTCAAACCGGTGCTGACCGCGCGCGGGGCGGCGGCCGAGTTGCGCGCCATCTGCGCTCGCGACCTGCGTGCCGGCGTGCTGTTCGGGCCGGAGCGGGCCGGGCTGGACAACGACGACATGGCCTGCGCCGACGCGCTGGTGCGGTTTCCACTGAATCCCGCGTTCATGAGCCTCAACCTGGCGCAGGCGGTGATGGTGGTCGCCTACGAGTGGTGGAGTGCCGCCGACGACACCGTGCCGCGCCGGCTGATGACCAACGAGTCGCGGGTGGCGACCAAGGGCGAGCTGGAAGGCTTCCTCGGCCATCTGATCGCCGAACTGGACGCCTGCGGCTTCCTCGCGAACCTGCCCAAGCGCCCCGGAATGGTGCGCAACCTGCGCCACTTCTTCGAGCGCGGCGAGGCGACCGAGCAGGAGCTGCGCACATTGCACGGCGTGGTGACCGAGCTGGCGCTGGGCCGCAAGGAGCGCGGGCGGGGGTAGACGACAAGATTATCGTCCCAGCATCTATTGCACCCGAGCACTTAGCGTCTTACATAAATCATGCGTGTAAAGCGCGACCCGTTAAAGCGCGCCCGCGTGGCGGCGCCGCGCATGTGATTTCGATGAGGTTCGGTCATGGAAAAAAAGAGCAGCGGTATCGATCCAAACTGGATTGACCCGGATGACGCCCCGGAACTGACGAACGAGACTTTCGCCCGAGGCACATTCACGCGCGACGGTGTGGTGGTGAAGCGTGGGCGGCCGCCACTGGCGCACCCCAAGCGGATGCTGTCGCTGCGGGTGGATCAGGACGTGCTGGAAGGGCTACGCCAGTTGGGTCCGGGCTGGCACGTCAAGGCTCATGAGGCGCTTCGGGGCTTGGTACAAACAGCGGCCAAACGGAAGGCGTGACACCAACCCGCCATCATGGCGACACCCAGGGAAGGGAGGTAATGGCTCAAATTGAACTTCAGCTTCCGACCCACGTCGGCCTCGCAGCTAGACACCAGCATGTCCTAAAAGCAGTCAGTCGCAGACCGGGGTGAAGCAATCATTCACTGTCGCTCATAACGAACATCACTCGAATACCGAATACCTGTTCAAATAAGTAGATCTTGACTAGGCGGACAAATAAATTCTGGGTATCAGAGTCAGGCTCAAGAAATCGGGACACTGAACGCCGATACACGGCTGAAAGCCGACTCCCTTCGATAGCTCGTTCGATTCCCTGGAGTGCCAAGCCCGAGGCAACCTGTAACGGCATAGGTTCGTCTGTGCCATATGGTTCACCTAGCAAGGCCTCTATGTTCGTTGATGGCACTCCTGACGTCTCTGAATGAGCCTGGCCCATGCCACGAGCATCAATGTAGGTGTAAGCGTGATGTTTGGTTAGGAAACCGCTTCTCACGAAGTGAGAATTTGCGATCAGCATACCAGTCTCTGCCCAGTCGTGCAGTGAGTCTTTGGAAACGAAGGCCGGCATACAGTAAACCGCGACGGCTCTTTCATTTGCAACATCATCAATTTTTGACAAAACGACCTGTTGATGCTCCGTTAAGGTAACTCTAAAGTATGAGCGAGACCAATGGCGCCATTGAGCACTTTTGTAGCCTTGCAGAAATTCCGGAATTTTATACTGTAAAAATAGGTTAAATTTTACTCGTTCCGATGGCAACTGACCGTATGGCGGCAGCCTGGCAAGAAGACTTTTGTTTATCTTGACTCCCATCTCTCTTCGCCTAGCGCGGGACCGCCTCACATAAAGCATAGGGCCAAAATGTGAGAACATATTTGCTGGAATCATCCAGGCAGAGTCAAAACCAAGCAAAGCCTCTGCAACTTGATCTGGACTAAACACCGGAATATTCGTGAGGTGCCCAATCGAGAAATCCATCTTTTTTTCAAAGTCTTTTTCATTGAATTCACAACTCAAAGCTGAGTGCCCTTTTTGACATTAATGTTGCTATGTGATCTATGTGAGGAGTGCATATGCTCCGAACTTTATTGTCAAGGGTCCCACCCCCTGCGCCAGTTTGAGTTCTGGATCGGTAGGATCGGTAGCTCCGGCTTCCGAGCGTGTCCGCTTCGGCCCATGGTGCCCCACAACATGACGGTCCGCTCCCCAAAAGCCGAAATCTAAACTGAGACACTACCGGAAGACAGCAATTCTTTTTGCAAAAAGAAGCAAAAACTCTCATTCGTCAGGCGCATGGCGAGGAAGATTGTCCTATTGCCGATTGACACAGGCTGCGCGTCGTGTTCTTGTTCTGTTCGTGTCCCTCCCGCTCCCCGCACCCGGCCTGAGCCTCTCGCAGCGTCTGGCGATGATCGTCCAGGCGCTGCGCGCGGCCATCGCCGCCCACGCGGCGCGCGACCGCGCCACGGTGGCCGTGGCCTGGCTGGTGTGGCCTTACCTGAACCGCCTCGCTGCCCGCTTCACCGCCCTGACGCTGCGGGTCCAGGCTGGCAAGGTGGCCGGTGCGGTGGCTGTGGCACCGGCGGTGGCCAGGCCGCGTGCCGCACCCGAAACATTACGCCTGCGGCCTCCCGCGCTGCCGCAAGGCTTCGCCTGGCTGGCCCGCCTCGCTCCCAGCATCCTGCCCCTGCGCAGTCAGGTGTGCCACCTGCTGGGGGACCCCGAGCTTGCGGCCTTGCTGGCGGCCGCACCGGGGGCGGGGCGCATCCTGCGCCCGCTGTGCCGCATGCTGGGCATCGAGGCCGGGCCGGGCTTCCCGCCGGCGCTGTTCCAGCGACCAGACCCGCCGCCATCGCCCGACCCATCGCCCGCCCCGCCGCCCGGCCCAACACCTGACCCGCCGCCACCGCCCGCCCTGGCGCCGCCTGCTCCGCAGGCGTGCGCGGCAGCGCCGCCGGCACCTGAGCGATCGGCACCCTCGCGGCCACCGCCCAGGCGGCGCGCGCGTGTTTCGCTCATCTTCAACGCAGAATCAGCGTGAGCGAGCCTACGCACGCCCATTATATTACGATATCGGAACATACGGCGTTGCCGCGCCAACGGCACGCACGCACGCCTAACCAATCAGAGTTTTTTGGTTCTTTTTTGCAAAAAAGAACGCCTTGCCTGGCCTGCCTGGAGACTCACTGCCACAGCGGATTGGTATGGTCGCTGACTTCGGACGGAAAGGCGCACCGGATGTGGTCAGTTCTCGCGCGTCATGGTCGTTGCCGACACCCCGCTGTCGGTGGCTTCGGTTTATGCTGGGCCGGTCGATGGAGTGAGCGCCGATGCAACGTCTGACCGGAACGCTGCTGATCGCGGGGTCGGCTGTCGCCTATAGCCTGGCGGGGTTCTTCACCCGCTTGATCCCGCTCGACGTGATGACCCTGCTGTTCTGGCGCGGCATCTTCGCCGGCGGCACGATCATGGCCGTGGTCGCGGTGCAGCATCGTGGGGCGGTGTGGCCGGCGATGCGCGCCGTTGGCTGGACCGGGTTGTGGGCGGCGGGCATGGCGGTGGTCGCCTCCTATTTCTACCTCGCCGCTTTCCGGCACACGACGGTGGCCGATGTCTCGGTGATCTACGCCACCATCCCGTTCGTGGCCTCCGGGTTGGGCTGGCTGCTGCTGCGCGAACGTGAGGGGTGGCGGGTGCTGGTCGCAAGCCTCGCGACGCTGGTGGGGGTGGGGGTGATGACGGGCGGTGCCATCGGGGCCGGCCATCTGCTCGGCGATGCGCTGGCGTTCGGCATGGTGCTGACGTTCGCCCTGACGATGGTGCTGATCCGGCGCAAGCGGGCGGTGTCGATGCTGCCGGCGGTGGGGTTGTCGTGCCTGCTGACCTCGCTGGTGGCGTGGCCGTTCGCCAGCATGGGGCCGATCTCGGCCATGCAGATGACGCAGCTCGGGCTGTTCGGCGTGCTGCAACTCGGCCTTGGCCTGGTGCTGCTGACGCTGGGGATGCGCCTTGTGTCAGCGGCGCAGGCGGCGATGATCGGCCTGCTCGACGCGCCGCTGGCGCCGGTCTGGGTGTGGCTGGCGTTCAACGAGGTGCCGCCCCGGCTGACCCTGATCGGCGGCGCCATCGTCATGGCGGCGGTGGTGTGGAA
>JAYTQW010000480.1:0-2749 GCA_043746535.1 Rhodospirillales bacterium | reverse complement strand
CGGCGCGGGCGCGGGCCGTGCATCGGCGGGATCGAGTTGAGCAATCCCATCGTGTACGGATGGCCCGGATGGCCGAAGATGTCGGCACGGCCACCTCGTTCCACCACCCGGCCGCCATACATCACCATGACCCGGTCGGCGATCTCCGCCACCACGCCCATGTCATGGGTGATGAGCACGATGGAGGAGCCGAAATCGGTGCGCAGCCGCCGCAGCAGTTGCAGGATTTGCGCCTGCACGGTGACATCCAGCGCGGTCGTGGGTTCATCGGCGATCAGCAGCGCCGGGTTGCACGACAGCGCCATGGCGATCACCGCGCGCTGGCGCATCCCGCCCGAGAGCTGATGCGGATAACGCTCCGCCTGCACACGCGGGTTGGGCATTCCCATGGCATCCAGCAACTCGACCGCGCGCGCCTTCGCGGCCCGCGCCGAAAGGTCGGTATGGGCCCGCACCTGCTCGGCGATCTGCCAGCCGATGGTGTACACGGGCGTCAACGAGGTCATCGGGTCCTGGAAGATCATGGCGATCCGGTTGCCGCGCAGCGTGCGCCAGCCCTCGGCAGACAGGCCGACCAGCTCGCGGCCTTGGAACCTGATGGAGCCGGTGACGACCGCGTTGGGATCGTTGATCAGCCCCATCACCGACATCGCCGTGAGCGTCTTGCCGGACCCGGATTCGCCGACGACGCTGACGATCTCGCGCTCGTCGATGGCGAACGAGACGTTGTTGACGGCGCGCAGCAGCCCGCCCTCGGACCGGAACGCCACGCACAGGTCGGTCACTTCGAGCAGCATCAGGCGCGCACCCTGGGGTCGAGCGCCGCGTAGGCGATGTCGACGATGGCGTTGGCGGCGACCACGAAGAATGCCGCATACATCACGGTCGCCATGATGAACGGGAGGTCGAGGTTTTGCAGCGCGTCCACCGTCAGCTTGCCGACGCCGTGGATGTCGAACACCACCTCGGTCAGCAGCGCGCCGCCGCCGACCAGGGCGCCGAAATCCAGCCCGAACAGCGAGACGAAGGTGATCATCGAGGTGCGCAGCGCATGGCGCAGCAACACCCGCCGCTCCGACAATCCCTTGGCGCGGGCGGTGCGGATGTAATCCTCCTGATAGGCCTCGATCAGGCTGGCGCGCAGCACACGGCCATAGATGCCGACATACAGGATCGCCAGGGTTATCCATGGGATCACCAGACCCTTGAACCATAGCCACGGGTTTTCGGTCAGCGGCGTGTAGCCCAGCGCCGGCACCCAGGAGAACAGCCAGGTGTCGTGGTAGCGGCTCTGCGAAAACAGGTTCAGCACCTCGCCCACCCAGAACACCGGCATCGAGATCCCGATCAGGCCCAGCACCATCAGCAGGCGGTCCTGCCAGCGGTTGCGCTTCACGGCGGCGATCAGGCCGATCAGGATGCCGAACACCACCCAGACCACCGCCGCGCCGAACACCAGCGACAAGGTTGCGGGGACCGCCTCGAGGATCGCGGGGATCACCTTCTGGCCCCGGTTGACGAAGCTGGTCAGGTCGCCGGTGATGAACAGCCGCTTCATCAACAGCCAGAACTGCACCGGCAGCGACTGGTCGAGGCCGAAGCTGTGCCGCACCGCTGCCAGCACCTCCGGCGAGGCGTTGCGCCCGGCGATGCGCGCGGCGGGGTCGGAGCCGGGAGTCACGAAGAAGATGAGGAACACCAGGATGGCGATACCGAGCATCACGAACATCATCTGTCCGAGCCGGCGGATCACGGTGAACAGCATGGCCTATTTCCCGGCGCGCAGCTTGGCGCGCGGGTCCAGGGCGTCGCGCACGCCGTCGCCGAGCACATTCAGCGCCAGCACGGTGACGACGATGGCCAGCCCGCCGGCGATGGCGACCAGCGGGCGGGTGTAGATCAGCCCCTGCCCGTCCTCGATGATGGTGCCCCAACTCGCCGCCGGCGGCTGCACACCGATCGACAGGAACGACAACGCGCTCTCGGTAAGCATGTTCAGCGCCATCATCAGCGGCGCGAACACGATCAACGTAGTGGTGACATTGGGCAATATGTCGCGGATCAGGATGCGCCACGGCGGCACGCCCAGCGATCGCGCCGCCAGAATGAAGTCGCTTGATTTCAGCGACAGCACCTGCCCGCGCACCGGGCGGGCGACGTACGGGATATAGACGATGCCGATGATGGCGATAGGCAGCGCCAGGCTGCCCGATGTGATCTCGATCGGCCCGATGGTGATGCCCTGGCTGATGAGCACGATGGAAAGCGAGATCGCCAGCAGGTAGATCGGGAATGCCCACAGCACGTCGAGCAACCGCGACAGCACCGCGTCGACCACGCCGCCGGAAAAGCCCGCGACGATGCCGACCATGCCCGCGAAGAACAGGCAGATGACCGTGGCGGCGCCCGCGATCAGCAGCGAACTGCGACCGCCGTACAGCAGCCGCGCCGCCACGTCGCGACCCTGGCCATCGGCGCCGAGGAAGTACTGCGCGCGCCAGGTCGGCCCGATCGGCGTCATGCCCAGCCCCAACCCGCCGGTCTCCGCCTGCAACACCGAGACATCGACGCCGTCTATGGCGATGGTGCCGTCGATGTTGGAGGAGAATGGGTCGGTGCGCGAGACCTGCGCCGCATAGACCGGCGCCAGCAGGCAGACCACGACGATGGCCACCAGCGCCGCCAGCGCCACCATCGCCGCTCGGTCCTGGCGCAGCTTGCGCGCGGCCGTGGCCCATGGGCCACGGCT
>JAYTQW010000479.1:0-2185 GCA_043746535.1 Rhodospirillales bacterium | reverse complement strand
GGCCTTGATGATCTGCACCCAGGTGGTCGCCAGCATGCCGCCGAACGTCACGTAGCAGATCATCAGGATGCCCACGAGCACCACGGCGTACTCGTAGTCCAGTCCGAACAGCAGCTTGATGAGCTGTCCGGCGCCGACCATTTGCGCAATGAGATAGAAGGCGACCACGACCAGCGTGCCGCTGGCGGACAGAATCCGCATCGGCGTCGCGCTCAGCCGGTAGGAGACGACGTCGGCGAAGGTGTATTTGCCGAGATTGCGCAGCCGCTCGGCCATCAGGAACATGACGATCGGCCAGCCGACCAGGAAGCCGATCGAGTAGATCAGCCCGTCATAGCCGTTGGTATAAACCAGCGCCGAGATGCCCAGGAACGAGGCCGCCGACATGTAGTCGCCGGCGATGGCCAGCCCGTTCTGCAACCCGGTGATGCCGCCGCCGGCGGTGTAGAAGTCGCTGGCGGAGCGGGTGCGGCGCGAGGCCCAGTAGGTGATGAACAGGGTGATCGCCACGAACCCCACGAACATCGCCGTGGCGGTCCAGTTGGTCGCGGTCAGGTTGACCTTGGCCACGCCCTCGTCGGCGAACGCGGCCGGGGTCCAGGCGAGTGCTCCGGTGGCGGCGAGCAGCCCGCGCGTCCTCATCGGGCGTCGTCCACGACCAGGCGGGTCAGCCGGTCGAACTCGCCGTTGGCGCGCAGCACGTAGATGCCGGTCAGCGCGATGGCGAGGACGATGATGGCGAGGCCGACCGGGAACGCCAGGGTGATGACGCCGCCGACATTGATGCCGAGCAGGGCCTTGTCGAACGCGACCACCAGGACGAAGCCGAAATACACCACCAGCATGATGGCGGTGATGGTCCAACTGAACTGGCGCCGCTTGGCCACCAGTTCCAGGTAATGCGGGTTGCTCCGCACCCTGGCCGCAATGTCCGACCTCATCGCATGTTCCTCCCCGCCGCACGGCTTTGGCCGCTTTTTGTTTGCCCGCTGAAGCGAACACATTTCCGGTGTCAGGCCGATTGCGGAATTAAGCAAGCCGTCAAATGGCTCCGTTCATCCGAAACCCGGCAAATCCGTCATCGGCGGCCGGGCGTGTTGCCGGAGCGCAATGTCAGGTCGGGCAGCCCCGCGCAGACCAGCACCGCGAACGCGGCCAGCGCGGTGCTGGCGAGGAACGCCGCGTGGAAGCCGCCGGTCAATGCCACAACCGCGCTCGCCCGCGTGGCCGGATCCAGCAGCAGGTGCCGGCCGCCCGCGCCGTGCAGCGCGCCGAGGCCGATCACCTGGGTCACGCCCAGGGCGCGCAGCCGTGCCGCGAACACGCTGGCCAGCAGCGCGCCGGCCAGCGTGCTGCCGAGTGCCCCGCCCATCGAGCGCAGGAACAGCAGCCCGCCGGTGGCCGCCCCCACGTCGCGGCGCTCGGCGGCGTTCTGCACGATCACCAGCGTGGTCGGCATCGAGCCGCCGATGCCGCAGCCGAGCACGGCCATGAACAGCACCGACCACCAGTGGCTCTGGCCGGGCGCCATCGTCGACAGCAGGCCGAAGCCGACGCAGGCCAGGCTCAGCGCCACCAGCAGGATCGGCTTGGCCCGCCCGGTGCGGCGCGCGAGCTGCCCGGCGCTGTAGGCCCCGACCACGTTGAAGCCGAGGAACGGCACCATCAGCGTGCCGGAGGTGGAGGCGTCGGCGCCACGGATCAGTTGGAAGAACAGCGGCAGCAGGAACGAGGCGGCGAAGATGCCGGCGGCGCACAGCAGCGAGATGACGACGCCGCGCACGAACACCCCGTTCGCGAACAGGCGCGGCGGCAGCAGCGGGTCGGGCGCCACGCGCTCCCGCCACACCAGCAGCGCCAGCAGCGCGACGCTGGCGGCGGACAGGCCCAGCACCGGCGCCGACAGCCACGCATAGGCGGTGCCGCCCCAGCTCATCATCAGCAGCAGCGCGGTGATGAGCGCGGTCAGCAACGCGGCGCCCGCGTAGTCGATCCGCACCGCCTGCCGGCGCACCCGCAGCAGCCGCAACGCGCGGCTGGACAGGATGTAGGCCGCTGCGCCGACCGGCAGGTTGATCCAGAAGATGTAGCGCCAGGAGAGATGGTCGGTCATCCAGCCGCCCAGCACCGGCCCGGCGATGCTGGCCACCGCCCAGGCGCTGGCCATGTAGGCCTGGTAGCGGCC
>JAYTQW010000478.1:0-2525 GCA_043746535.1 Rhodospirillales bacterium | reverse complement strand
GCCATCAATGCCTGCGCCCGCTCGGGATCGTGCGCGCCGGCCAGCATCTCCTCCTGCGCCGCGCGCAGCACGCTGCCCGACTCCACCTCGTCGGCGACGCGGAAATGCGGCGACAGCCGCGCCTCCAGCGGGAAGCGGCGCAGCAGCGACTGGCAGAAGCTGTGGATGGTGCCGATCCGCATCCCGCCAGGCAGGTCCAGCACGCGCGCGAACAGGGCCCGCGCCGCCGCCCGCGCCGCATGGTCCGGCTCCACCCGCAACGCCGCCAGCCGGTCCGAGAGCGTCGCCTCGTCCAGCGTCACCCATTGCGCCAGCGTGCGGCGCAGGCGGATCGCCATCTCGGCGGCCCCCGCCTTGGTGTAGGTCAGGCACTGGATGCGCGCCGGATCGGCCCCCGCCAGCATCAGCCGCAGCAGCCGGTCGGTCAGCAGCTTGGTCTTGCCGGACCCCGCCGAGGCGGACACGAACGCCGACACCGCCGGGTCGGAGGCGACCAGTTGCTGCGCCTGCGCGCGCTGGCCGGGGGTCGGGTGCGCGACGATGAGGTTCATGCCTCCGCCTCCTCGCCCCACTCGGCCACGCGGGCGAGCTGGTCGTATTTGGCGAACGACTGCCGGCGGCCCGGATGCGGGTGGTGCGGGTAGCCGCGCTGCGGATCGTCGAACGATCGCAGCAGCGCGAGCAGCCGCCCGGTCGCCAGCGTGATCTCCTCGCCGGTGCGGGCGGCATCGCCCTTGAACACCGGCTGGACCTCGCCCGGCATATGGCCGCCGGTCAGGTGCCAGTAGGCCAGCTCGATCCGGTCCGACTGCAAGTCGGGGCCGAACGCTCCGGCCCGCGCCATCGCCGCCTCCAGCAGCAGTTGCGGCGCCGCGCCGTCGAGCACCTCCGGGTTGGTCGGCGGCTCGCCGGTCTTGTAGTCGAGGATGCATAGGCTGCCATCCGCCCGAAGCTCGATCCGGTCGGCGCGGCCGTGCAACTCGAAGCCGCCGGGGATGTCGAGCCGCCAGACCGCCGGCACCTCCGCCTGCACGTCGAGCAGCTTCGCCCGCGCCCGCCGCTCCGGCTCCACCGCGCCGATCCAGGCAGCGATGCGGTCCAGCCGGGGCGCCCACCAGTGCCGCAGCGAGGGCCGTACGCCGCTGTTCACCAGCGCCTCGCCCATCGCCTCCCGCAGCAGCCGGGGCGCATCGGCGGGCCAGCGGGCACGGTTGCGGACCAGGAACAGTTGCAGCCCGTGGTGGACCAGGTTGCCGATGTCCAGCGTATCGGTGTCCTGGTCGAGCGGATCGAGCGGGCGCAGCCGCAGGATGTGCTTGGCGTAGATCGAGTAAGGGTCGACCACCAGCGTCGCCACGTCGGTCAGGCTCAGGCGACGGGGCCGCAGCGCCACCGGCGGACGCGGCGCCGGCGGCGGCACGCGGGTCAGCAACCCATCCTCCGGCAGGTCGAGCAGCCGCGCCCAGGCGACGGCGGGATGGACCGGCAGCGACCCTTGCTCCGCCAGCAGCGCCTCCAGCCGCGCCAGCCAGCGGGCCGGCACGGCGGGCGCACGGTCGCGCCGCGACGGACAGGACAGCACCACCACCGGCGCGCAGCACGCCGCCATGACGAAATCATGCGCCGACTGCCCGACCGCCACGTCGGGGTCCGGCATCCCGGCGGCGGCGCGCATCTGCCGGCTCATCCACGGCCCGGGTTCGGTCAGCGGCGGCCACACGCCCTCGGCCAGCCCGCCCAGCACGATCACGTCGGCCGATTGCAGCCGCGCCTCCAGCAGCCCCCAGATGAACACGCGCGGATGCTCGGAGCCGCCGCCGTCGCGTCCCCGCAAGGCCCGGCGGCTGCGCACCGCCGGACCCTCCAGCAGCGCGTCGAGCAGCCCCGGCAGCACGCGCGGCGGCTGGTCCGGCAGGTGGTGCAGCGCGCCGCGCACCGCCATCAACTGCGCCGCCACCGCCTCGCCCTCCTCATGCGTCCACAGCCGCTCCGGGCCGGCGAGGTCGGGGCCGGTCGCCAGCGCCTCGGCGCTCTCGATGGCGGCGGCCAGCAGGTCGGCGGGGCTGGCCTCGACGGCGGTGGCGAACACCCGCAGCAGCGGCGCCAACGCCCGCTCGATGCGGTCCAGCAGGTCGCGGGCGACGACCGCATCCGCGCCCAGCGCGTCCTGGCCGTCGCGCGGTTCGGTGCGGCGCGCGACATGGGCGCGCAGCGCGTTCCAGCCGGGTGCCGGGCGGGCGCCGCGCAACGCCGCGCGCTCCAGCTTGCGGGCGGCGGCGCGGCAGGCGGCGGGGGCCAGGCCGGCGGCGGCGAACGGGTGCTTCAGCAACGCCAGCAGCGGCACCGGCGCCAGATCCTCGGCCACGGCGCGGGCCAGCAGCCGCAGGAACACGGCAGGCGGCGTGTCGCACAGCTTCTCGCCGGCACTGTCGTCGGCCACCACCCCCCAGCGCAGCAACTCGGCCGAGACCCTGACCGCCAGCGCACGGTCGGGCGTGACCAGGGCGGCGATCCGGCCGGGCGCC
>JAYTQW010000477.1:0-2882 GCA_043746535.1 Rhodospirillales bacterium | reverse complement strand
TTGGTCGCGAACTGCGTCTCGTAGCCGCGCGCGTCCCGTTCCGGCCCACCCGAAGCGCCGGCGCCGTTGATCAGGATGTGGAGCGGGCGCTGGGTCGCGAGCCACCGTCCGACGAAGCGGTCGACCGAGGCGGGATCCACCAGATCGAGCTGTTCGACCTGCATCCGCTCGATGCCGGCCTGGAAGGCGGCGGCGTCGGTCGGGTTGCGCGATGTGGCGGTCACCGATGCGCCAGCCTTGTGCAGCGCCCTGGTCACCTCCAGGCCGATGCCGGCGCCTCCGCCGGTGACGACCACGTTCTTGCCGGTGAGATCGATGCCGGCGAGAACGTCATCGGCCGTCGCCGCTGCCGGGAAGCCGCTGCCGACGGGATGCTGTTTATGGGTCATGGAAAGTCTCCTTACTCCTTTCACGCTGCCATCAGGGCAACGGCATCGGCACCTGCCGCGAGCCGCATCGGACAGGCCGGGTCGGTCGCCGCGCGCCACACGGCTTCCACCACGTCCGACGCGCGGGTGATCGGGCCGTCCTGCTGCAAGTTCGCGAAAGCGGTCTGCGCGTATGTGGCGTAGGGCTCCGGAAAACCGGCCTGCATCCGCGAGCGTGCGTTCGTGCTGAACGGTGTGGACGGAGCCCGGCCCGGCAGCACGACACGCACCCGGACATCGAACTGTTCCAGCTCCAACGCGAGCACTTCCGAGAAGGCGTTCACCGCCGCCTTGCTCGCCGTATAGACCGAGAGCAGCGGTAGCGGCAGCAGCGTCACGCTCGACGAGACGTTGACGATCACCCCCGACCTGCGCTCCCGGAACTGCGGCAGGACCGCCTGCGTCATCGCGATGGCACCGAAGACGTTAGTCTCGAACACGTTGCGCACCGTCTCCATCGACGTGCCCTCGACCGCGTTGAGCAAGCCGATGCCGGCATTGTTGACCAGCACATCGATCGGTCCCGCCGCCGCGATGGCGTGGCGGATGCTCTGCGGATCGGTCACATCGAGCGGCAGGACGCGCAACCGGTCCGAAGCCGGGAGGATGTCCCCACGCGGCGTCCGCATGGTCGCGACCACAGTCCAATCGTGATCGAGGAAGCTGCGCGCGATCTCCAGGCCGAACCCGGACGAGCATCCGGTGATGAGAATATTTTTCATGAAACTTCACTTTCTTTATCTGTGAAGCATTAGATAGGCGGTAGCATCCGGACGTGATACCGCCTGAAGTCCAAATTCCGTTTGCAGGAGTCCGGATTGTCCGACCCGCTCACTCAGATCGTCGGCCTGCTCCAGCCGAGCGCCTGGTACTCCAAAGTGGCTGAAGGTGCCGCTGCCTGGCGTGTGCGACGCTCGGAGGATGGGAGGCCCTTCTACTGCGCGATCCTCGCCGGCGCGTGCCGGCTACAGGTTCGCGGAGGAGAGCCGATCACGCTCGCGAGCGGCGACTTTGTCCTGATCCCCGCGGTCTTCGATTTCGCGATGTGGAGCATCGAGCCGATGCCATCGGAATGGGGCGACTCCGTGCCGGTCGAACTGCGCCCGGGGCTGGTTCGCCTGGGCAGCCAGGATGGTCCGCCCGATGTGCGGGTGCTGCTGGGCTACTGCACCTTTGGTTCGCCTGACGCGGCCCTGCTCGTCTCGCTCCTGCCGCAGTTGATCCATGTTCGCGGCGACGAGCGGCTGACCACGCTGCTCCAGTTGGTCAACCAGGAGTCCCGCACGAGCCGTCTGGGGCGAGAGGTGATCCTGGCGCGGCTGGCCGAAGTTCTGCTGATCGAGGCGCTCCGCTCCACCTCGAACGCCGAAGCTCCTGCGGGCCTCCTGCGCGGTCTAGCGGACGAACGGCTCGCCGGTGCGCTGAGGCAGATGCACGACCGCCCCACATGGCCGTGGACGGTTCCGGAACTCGCGAAGGAGGCGGCTCTCTCCCGCTCGTCGTTCTTCGAGCGGTTCAGGCGGGCGGTGGGAGTCGCCCCTATGGAGTACCTGCTTCATTGGCGCATGGCGCTGGCCAAGGATCTCCTCCGTCGGAATGTGGGCGGCGTGGCCGAAATAGCCCAGCTTGTGGGCTACAGCTCGGCCAGCACGTTCAGCGTCGCCTTCGCGCGCCATGTCGGCCTGCCTCCCACAACCTATGCGCGTGAGCAGGCTGCCGCATAGAGCGGCCGCTTTAGACGGCGAGACGGTGGCGGGAGTAGCGTCTCAATTCGAGATCACTCCCACTCGATCGTCCCCGGCGGCTTGCTGGTGATGTCGTAGGTGACGCGGTTAATTCCGCGCACCTCGTTGACGATGCGCCCGGAGACCCGCGACAGGAACGCCATGTCGAACGGGTAGATGTCGGCGGTCATACCGTCGGTGCTGGTGACGGCGCGCAGCGCGCAGGCGTGGTCGTAGGTGCGGCCGTCGCCCATCACGCCCACGGTGCGGACCGGCAGCAGCACCACGAACGCCTGCCAGATCGCGTCATATAGGCCAGCGGCGCGAATCTCCTCCAGAAAGATGGTGTCGGCGCGGCGCAGAAGTTCCAGCTTCTCGGCGGTGATGGCGCCCGGAATGCGGATTGCCAGGCCCGGTCCGGGGAACGGGTGCCGTCCGACCAGGCTGGCCGGGATGCCGAGTTCCAGGCCAAGTCGGCGCACCTCGTCCTTGAACAACTCGCGCAGCGGCTCGACCAGGCGCATCCGCATCCGGTCGGGCAGGCCGCCGACGTTGTGGTGCGACTTGATGGTGACGCTGGGGCCGCCGGTGAAGCTGATGCTCTCGATCACGTCGGGGTACAACGTGCCCTGCGCCAGGAAGTCGGCGCCGCCCAGTTTCACCGCCTCGGCCTCGAACACCTCGATGAACAGGCGGCCGATGGTCTTGCGCTTGGTCTCGGGGTCGCTGA
>JAYTQW010000476.1:0-1920 GCA_043746535.1 Rhodospirillales bacterium | reverse complement strand
CTTCGCCCTCTGCGCCGGTGACCGGGCCGACCCAGCCGGCTGCGGAGCGCCTGTGCTGATGTGCCACCGCCGCGGCTTCCTGCTCCTCCGGCGTCAGTTGGAAGAGCGCGCCCGGATAGACGAAGCTGCCGTCCTTGAAGCGCGTGACCATGCGCGCCCGCGTGTCCTTCGCGCGGGGTGCGATGTTGACGCTCCCCGTCCTGGCAGCGGTCTCCAGCGCGCTGCGCGACAGGCACGACAGGAAGTCCTCGGTCGCCATGTTCGGCAGCCGGAGCGAGGCGCCGATCGCCTCGCCGGCAATCCGGGCCACGGACCCGCTCTGCGAGCGGTTCTCCCGGCAGGACAGCACGCCGGCCAGCATCCTGCGCGCGGCCTGGCGCAGCAGGTCGAGGTCGGCGGTCAGCACCCCGCCTTCGGTGAGCGTGCGGCAGATCGCCTGCCGGTCCTCCCCGCGCAGATCGCTGCCGCTGTCGACGGCGACGTTGTCGCCGCCCAAGGCGAGGATCAGCATGCCGAGCAGGGTATCGTCCTCGATCGGCGTGTCGGCGAGCGCCTGGTGCAGCGCTTCGGTGCGCAGGTCGCCGATCATGGCGACGCCCTTCTGCGTCACGGCCGGCCGGGACCGTACGGTCGGCACGTCTTCGTCATCGCCGCTGCCTGACGCGCCGGTCGTGGCCCCAGTCGTGGTCTTCGTGCCATCCGCAGGCTTGGCGGCCTTCTTCGGCTCGGGCAGCCGATAGGCGACGGTCTGCACCTCGCCGGTGCGCGCGTCGATGAAGTGCCCGACCAGATCGGCCTTGCCGGGCTTGCTGTAGACGCGTTCGGCCTTCTTCGGCAGTTGGCCGCGGCCGTAATCGTCCACCGGCAGAAGCGTGCCGCGCTCGGGCAGGTTGTTCTGTAGCCACTCCTGCTGGGCACCGAAGAACGCCTCCACATTGGTGGTATAGCGGCTGTCCTCGCCCGGCGGGGCGAACAAATCATCCTCCCAGACGATGCCGTAAGCCTTCGCCAGATCATCGCCGAATTGAGCGGCCGAGGCCGGCATGCGGCGTCTGGCCAGCGCCCGGGCAACCTCATGCCAGGCGAAATCGGTCTGACCCTTCTTGGGCTTGTGCTTCTTCCAGACCTGGGCCTGTTCTTCGCGAGTGGCCGCCGCGATCGTGCGTAGATGCTCCTCGTTCGGCATGCTGCCCGCCGCCATCACGTCGAGCATTGCTGGATGCAGATGGGCCAGCAGCTTCAGGCGGCGGACGGTGCGCAGCGGCAAGGCGAGCGCATCGCCGATGGCCTGCTCGTTCCAGCCCTGGGCTTCGAGCCGCTCAATGGCGCGCCAGGTATCCACACTCGACATCGAGGCCCGGATCAGGTTCTCGGCGACGGAGCGCATCGCGTCGGCGGCCTCGTCGGCATCCCACACCATCACCTCGATCATCGGCAGTTCCGCCGCGATTGCGGCCTTCACCCGGCGGTTGCCGACGATGATCGTCAGCCCGTCGTCCTTCAGGGTCACGCTCGGCGGCTGGATGATGCCGACAGCCTTGATAGACGCGACCAGTTGCTCATCCATAGCCGGTGGCACCGGTGTACGGCGGGGATTGTTCGGATTGAATTGGAGGCTGCGGGGATCGACGCTGCGAAGTTCGGCCATGGTGGGTTCCCGTTGGTTGGGGTTTCATCCTCCCTGTGTTTTGGGAAGACCCCTCCCGCGCGGCGCATCCCGAACCGCCGGGGCAAGGGCGCGCGTAGCGCGAGGCCACTGGCCGGTCCCTTGCGGCGGCGGACGGCGATGCGCCAGCCATCTCATGCCTGTGGTGTTCTCCTTGTTCCCTCCATGTTGATCCCGTTCTTGTTCATCCGAAGCTCACCGACTGATTTCCGGGATCGCCATCGGAGACAGAACGAGCAGACGGGCAGGAGTGG
>JAYTQW010000475.1:0-4640 GCA_043746535.1 Rhodospirillales bacterium | reverse complement strand
GTCGCGCGCCGCGTGGGCGGCGATGGCCGCGCGCAGGGCTTGCACCACCAGCGTCAGGCGCTGCGACAGGCTCGGTGCGGGTGCGGGTGCGGGGAGCGGAGGAGACACGAACAGAACAAGAACACAACCCGTAGCCTGTGTCAAGCGGCAATAGGAATGTTTGCCTGCCATGCCCGCCAACGAATGAGAGTTTTTGCTTCTTTTTGCAAAAAGAAGCGCTGCCTTCGCTGGGTGTCGGCGTCACGGCGGATTGGCCCGAGATGCCATCGCGCCGCATCCATGGCACTCGACCACGGCGGAGGCTAGGCTGTAGCGATCCTTCGCTTATGGGCCGGTTCAATGCCCGCGCAGGATCTGCGACAGGAACAGTTTCAGCCGGTCGGTTTTCGGCTCGTTGAACAGTTCGGCCGGCGGCCCGCTCTCGACGATTTCGCCGCGATCCATGAACACCACGCGGTCGGCCACCTGGCGCGCGAAGCCCATTTCGTGGGTGACGCAGACCATGGTCATGCCGGTTTCCGCCAGGCCGATCATCACGTCCAGCACCTCCTTGATCATTTCCGGGTCGAGGGCGGAGGTCGGCTCGTCGAACAGCATGATCTTCGGCTTCATGCACAGCGCGCGGGCGATGGCGACGCGCTGCTGCTGGCCGCCGGAGAGCTGGCCGGGGTATTTCTTCGCCTGTTCGGGGATCTTGACGCGGTTGAGGTAGGACATCGCCAGCTCCTCGGCGTCCTTCTTCGGCATCTTGCGCACCCAGATCGGCGCCAGGGTGCAGTTCTCCAGCACGGTCAGGTGCGGGAACAGGTTGAAGCTCTGGAACACCATGCCGACCTCGCGGCGGATGGTGTCGAGTGCCCTTGTGTCGTCGGTCAGCTCGGTGCCCTCGACCAGGATGCGGCCTTCCTGGTGGGTTTCCAGCCGGTTGATGCAGCGGATCATGGTGGATTTGCCGGACCCGGACGGGCCGCACACCACCACGCGCTCCTTCTGCGCCACGTTCAGGCTCAGGTCGCGCAGCACGTGCATGGTGCCGTACCACTTGTTGACGTGGTCCAGCTCGATCGCGGGCATGTTCGCGCCGGGCGATCGGTCCTCGGTCGGGTGCGGGGCGGTGGCGAGTTCGCTCATGGCGGCGGCTCCGGTATCAGCGGTTGCGGGCGCGGGAGAAGCTGGCTTCCAGGCCGCGGCTGTAGCGCGACATGGCGTAGCAGAAGGCGAAGTAGATCGCCGCCAGCACCAGGTAGATCTCGGTGGAGAAGCCGACCCAGTGGGTGTCGGCCATCGCCACCTTGCCGGAGGTCAGCAGGTCGTAGATGCCGATGATGAGCACCAGGCTGGTGTCCTTGAAGAAGCCGATGAAGGTGTTGACCAGCGGCGGGATCACCATGCGCAGCGCCTGCGGCAGCGTGATCCGCAGCGTCTTGGTCCAGTACGACAGGCCGAGCGCGTCGGCGGCCTCGGCCTGGCCCTTCGGCAGCGCCTGCAAGCCGCCGCGCACCACCTCGGCCAGGTAGGCGGCGGCGAACAGGATGATGGCGACCTGGGCGCGCAGCAACTTGTCCGGGTTCATCCCTTCCGGCATGAACAGCGGGAACATCACGCTTGCCATGAACAGCAGCGAGATCAGCGGCACGCCGCGGATCAGCTCGACATAGACGATGCACAGCAGCCGCACCGCCGGCAGGTCGCGCGAGCGGCGGCCCAGTGCCACCATGACCGAGAGCGGGAAGGCGAAAGCGAGGCCGAAGGTGGACAGGATCAGCGTGATCGGTAGCCCGCCCCACTGGTCCTGCGAGACGTAGGGCAGGCCGAGCACGCCGCCCCACATCAGCACGCCGATCACGACCAGGGTGGCGACCCACAGATACAGCAGCTCGCGCCGCCACAGCCGGTGCCAAGCCGAGGCCACGTAAAGCCCGACGAACAGCGCGATGCAGAGCAGCGGCCGCCACTGCTCGGCGAACGGGTACGGGCCGAACAGGATGAAGCGGTATTTGTCGCCGATCACCGCCCAGCAGGCGCCGGCGCCCTGCAAGCGCCGGCAGGCGGTGGGGTCGGGGCCGGCGGACGTTTGCGGCACCGCCCACACCGCGCGCAGCACCGCCCAGTCGAAGAAGCCCCATGCCCAGCGCAGCAGCAGGTAGCCCAGCGCCAGCGTCACCGCCGTCGACAGCCAGCCGCTGAACAGATGGAGCCGCATCCAGGCGACCGGCGTCGCCACCGCCAGCGCCGGGCGCTCGCGATGTTCGGCGGGCGTGTGCCGGGGGGTCGGATCGCTGGTGTGGCCGGCGAGCGAGGACACCGGCTCGACGGTCGTCTCTATCGGTTGGTAGGCCGGGGTGTCGGCCATGCTACCGCTCCACCAGTGCGATGCGTGCGTTGTACCAGTTCATGAACAGGCTGATCGACAGGCTGATGGCGAGGTAGGTGCCCATGATGATGGCGATGCCCTCTATCGCCTGCCCGGTCTGGTTCAGCGTGGTGTTGGCGACCGAGACGATGTCCTGATAGCCGATCGCCACCGCCAGCGAGCTGTTCTTGGTGAGGTTCAGGTACTCGCTGGTCAGCGGCGGGATGATGACGCGCATCGCCTGCGGCAGCACGATCAGCCGCAGGATGGCGCCCCGGCCCATGCCCAGCGCCCCCGCCGCCTCCCACTGGCCCTGCGACACCGCCTGGATGCCGGAGCGCACGATCTCGGCGATGTAGGCGGCGGTGTAGATGACCAGGCCCAGCAGCAGCGCGCCGTATTCGGGCGTCACGGTGCCGCCGCCGGTGAAGTTGAAGCCGTGCAGCGCGGGCAGGTCGGCGGTGGCCGGCATTCCGGAGGCCAGCCAGACCAGCAGCGGCAGGCCCACGATCAGCCCGGTGGCGAGCGGCCACACGCGCGGCTTGCGCCCGGTCGCCGCCTGGACGGCCCGCGCGCGGCGGTTCCACAGCGCGCTGGCGACGATGCCGGCCATCAGGGCCAGCAGCATCCAGCCATAGGCGGCGTCCCAGGCCAGCAGCGGCAGCTTGATGCCCCGGTTGGACAGGAAGAACGCGCCGGCGCGGATGGCCTGGCGCGGCGCCGGCAGCCCTTGCAGCAGCACGTACCAGAACAGCAGTTGCAGCAGCGGCGGGATGTCGCGGACGATCTCGACATAGATGCCGCACAGCTTGGAGATCAGCCAGTTCGGCGACAGCCGGCCGATGCCGATGGCGGTGCCCAGCAGGGTCGCCAGGATGACGCCGAGCACGGCCACCTTCAGCGTGTTGAGCACGCCCTCCAGCAGCGCGTAGCCATAGGTGTCGATCGCCGGGTCGTACGGCAGCAGCGTCTCGCCGACCGGGATGCCGGCGATGCGGCCGAGGAAGCCGAAGCCGGTGGCGATGTGCCGCGCGGCCAGATTGCGGTTGGTGTTGGTGACCAGCATGGCGACGATCGCCACGACCACGCCGACCACGACCACCTGCCACACCACGTTGCGGAACAGCGGGTCGGACCAGGCCAGCCGCATCCGGCGGCGTGGCGGCTTGCGCGGTGCGGCGAGGGTGGCGGACATGATCGGCACGGTCCTTACGAACGACGGTCGGCCAAGTGGCCAGCAAGAGGCGGGCCGAAGCAGGCGCGCCGCCCCGGTGGACCGGGACGGCGCGTGGGAGAGGCTAAGGCCGCGCCGCCGCCATCAGCGGATCGGCGGCGCGTAGTGCAGCCCGCCCTTGGTCCAGATGTTGTTGATGCCGCGCGGCACCCCCAGCACGGCGATGTTGCGGTCCCAGATCTCGCCGAAATTGCCGACCTGCTTGACGATGTTGTACGCCCACTTGTTGTCGATCCCGAGCGCCTTGCCCATGTCGCCCTCCAGCCCGAGCAGCCGGCGCACGTCCGGCTTGGTGCTGGCCAGGTCCGCGTCGACGCTGGCCTGGGTGATGCCCAGCTCCTCGGCGGTGACTTCGGCGAAGTAGGTCCAGCGCACGATGTCGAACCACTTGTCGTCGCCCTTGCGCACCATGTAGCCGAGCGGCTCCTTGCTGATGATCTCCGGCAGCAGCACGAAGTCGTCCTTGTTGGTCTGGGTGGCGCGGAACGTCGCCAGCGCCGAGCTGTCGGTCGAGTAGGCGTCGCAGCGCCCGGACAGGAAGGCGTTCTCGATCTCGGCCAGGTTCTCGATCAGGATCGGCGTGAACTTCAGCTTGTTGACGCGGAAATAGTCGTTGATGGCCAGCTCGGTGCTGGTGCCGGGCTGCACGCAGATGGTGGCGCCGTCCAGCTCCTTGGCCGATTTCACGCCCATCGACTTCTTCACCAGGAAGCCGGTGCCGTCGTAGTAGTTCACGCCGGCGAACTCGGCGCCGAGGTTGGCCTCGCGCCCGAGCGTCCAGGTGGTGCTGCGGATCAGCACGTCGACTTCGCCCGATTGCAGCGCGGTAAAGCGGTTCTGCGCGGTCAGCGGCACGAACTTCACCTTGTTGGCGTCGCCGGTGACGGCGGCGGCCACGCCACGGCAGCTATCGGCGTCCAGGCCGCGCATGATGCCCTGGCTGTCCGGCAGCGAGAAGCCCGGATTGTCGCCGGCGACGCCGCAGACGACCACGCCCCGCGCACGCACCGCGTCCAGCGTGGCGGAGCCGGAGCCTTGCGCGAATGCCGCCGG
>JAYTQW010000474.1:0-2769 GCA_043746535.1 Rhodospirillales bacterium | reverse complement strand
GCCGCCATCCGCCGCGCCGCCGCAGCAGTTGCAACGCGATGCTGGCCGGCACCAGCGCCAGCAGGGTCGGCAGCAATGGCAGGCGCAACACCGCGATGGCCAGGAACGCCGTGCCGGCGGTGCCGAGCCCGAGCGGACTGTGACGCAACGGCCAGGCAATCTTGATGCTGGTGGCGACGACCAGCCCAGCCGCCGCCGAGGCCAGCCCGACCAGCCCGTGCGCCACCACCGGGTTGGCGCCATAGCGGTCATAGACAGCACCAAGCACGATGATGATGGCAATGGGTGCGGCCAGCAAGCCAACCACCGCCGCGACTGCACCCGGCGCGCCCCGGTAGCGCGCGCCGAGCGCCACGGCGAGGTTGGTGACGTTCGGCCCGGGCAGGAACTGGCACAGCGCCAGCGTGTCGGTGAACTCGGCCGGCGTCAGCCAGCCGCGCCGCTCCACCACCATCCGGCGCACGAACGGCAGCACGCCGCCGAAGCCGACGATGCCCACCGAAAAGAACCCACGGAACAACTCGCCCGACGTGGGCATGGGCGTGGGAGCGGGTGGATCGGGGCCGATGGCTACAGCACCAGTTGCATGAAGGTGAGATCGAGCCAGCGGTCGAACTTGCGCCCGACCTCGCGCAGCGTGCCCGCGTCGCTGAACCCCGCCGCCCGGTGCAACGCCAGCGACGCCGCGTTCCCGGCCTCGATGCCGCCGACCATGACATGCTTGCCCTGCGCCCGCGCCCGCGCGACCAGCGCCACCAGGAGAGCGCGGCCATGGCCCTGCGCCTGGTATGCCGGATCGACGTACAGCGAGTGCTCGACGGTGTGCAGATAGCCGTCATGCGGCCGGAACGGGCCATACGAGCCGAAGCCCGCCACCACGCCATCCGCCTCGGCCACGATCACCGGAAAGCCCGCCGCCGTCCGCTCGGCCATCCAGGCGCCGCGCACCGCCATGGTCGCCGGCGTGATGGTCCACAACGCCGTGGTTTCCGCAATCGCCTGGTTGGTGATGGCCAGGATGCGCTTCAGGTCGGCCTCGGTCGCGTCGCGGATCATGCCCCACCCCGGAGCGTCGCCGTGGCCGCCGCGTCGAGCGTGCCGAGCGCGTCCACCACCACCCGGTAGGCGGTCCGCGCCGCCGCCACCGACACCAGCCCGTCGCGCACGTCCCGCGCCACCAGCGCCGCGTCGCGCGCGGCCGGGTCGCCCATGCCGCCGCCGCCCGGCAGTTGCAGCAGCAGCCGTTCGCCCGCCGGCACCGTCTGCAAGCCCTTGGTGCGCAGGGTCGCGCCCGATTGCAGGCCGACCTGGCCAGCCGCGCCGTCCCAGCCGCCGTCGCGTCCATGCGGCGGGTTGGCGACCCGGTCGAAGATGGCGTTGACCGCGAACTCCCGCTCGCCCTTGACGCCGATCTCCATCACCGGACCGCAGCCGCCACGGGTGCGGCCGGGACCGCCGGTGTCGATGGTCAGCTCCTTGCGCCAGATGATGACCGGGGCGACGTTCTCGGTCGCCTCCACCGGCATGGTGCGCACCCCGGACGGGAATGCGGTGCCGTCCAGGCCGTCGCTGCCCGGACGCGCGCCGGTGCCGCCGGAGTTGAAGGTGATGACCTCGAAATCCGGCAATCCCGGATCAGTCCCGGATGGCTGCCCGGAGACGGAGGGACCGCCGCGCAAAGGCGGGTTCCACAGGCACGACGATCCCTCCGCCGTCACCCGGTCCGGCACCGCCTGGTGCAGGCAGCTCATCATCAGGTCCGGCAGCAACTGGCCGGTGACGTGGCGCACGGCGACCGGGCTGGGGCGGGGTGCGGCCAGGATGCAGCCGTCCGGGATGGCGATGCGGAATGGCAGCAGGCTGGCCCAGTTGTTGGGGATGTCCGGCGCCACCACCACCTTGATGCCGAAGCAGGCATAGGCGCGGGCATAGGCCGGCGGCACGTTGATGCCGAAGCGCGACAGGCCGGAGGTGCCGGCGAAATCGACCTCGATGGTCTCCGCCGCGATGGTCATGGCGGCGCGCAGCAGCACCGGCGCCTCATAGCCGTCGCCGCGTATTTCCGCGCTGAAGGTGCCCGGCGGCAGGGCGGCGATCTGCGCCAGCGTGGCGCGGCGGGAGCTGTCGAAGATGAACGCGGCCAGCGGGTCGATGCTGTCCATGCCGAACTCGGCCATCATCTGCGTGAGCCTGCGCGCGCCGGCGTCGTTGCAGGCGCATAGCGAGTAGATGTCGCCCTCCAGTTCGACCGGCAGGCGCGACCCCATGCGCACGAAGTCGAAGAACGTCTCGTTCGCCACGCCCCGGTCGAAGCACCTGACGATCGGGATGTACAGCCCCTCCTCGAACACCGAGCGCCCGTCCGGCCCCATGCCCAGCCCGCCGACGTCGATCACGTGCGCGGTGTTGGCGAACAGGCCGACGATGCGCCCGTCATGGAACGCCGGCGTGACCACAGTGAGGTCGTGCAGGTGGCCGGTGCCGAGCCACGGGTCGTTGGTGATGTAATGGTCGCCCGCGCGCATCCCCGCCGCCGGGAACTTGCGCAGGAAATGGCCGACGCTTTCCATCATCGAGTTGACGTGGCCGGGCGTACCCGTCACCGCCTGCGCCAGCATGCGCCCGTGCAGGTCGAAGATGCCGGCGGACAGGTCGCCCGCCTCGCGCACGGTGGTGCTGAAGGCGGTGCGGATCATGGTCTGCGCCTGCTCCTCCACCACCGCGATCAGGCGGTTCCACATCACCTGACGCTGGATATCGGCGAGTTGG
>JAYTQW010000473.1:0-3242 GCA_043746535.1 Rhodospirillales bacterium | reverse complement strand
TGGCGGGTTTGCTTGACCCGCACCGGAGCCGCAGTCCATATGCAGCGATTGCCGGTTGCCTGCCCGCCTATGTGGCTGTGGCACGGACAGAGGGATTTCAGACATGAGCCTGCCGTTGATGCCGAAGGCGACAGCCGTGTGGCTGATCGAGAAGACCGCGCTGACCTTCACGCAGATCGCCGAGTTCTGCGGCATGCATCCGCTCGAAGTCCAGGCGATCGCCGATGGCGAGGTGGCGCAGGGCATCGTCGGCTACGATCCGGTCGCCAACATGCAGTTGGCCAAAGACGAGGTGAAACGCTGCGAGGCCGATCCCGAACTGCGGCTGAAGCTGCTGACGTCGTCGATCGTGCTGCCGAAGCGCAACAAGACTGCGCGCTACACGCCGGTGGCCAAGCGCAACGACCGTCCGGACGGCATCGCCTTCCTGCTGCGCAACTACCCGCAATTGTCGGAGGCGCAGATCGGCAAACTGATGGGCACCACCAAGGACACGATCCAGAAGGTGCGCGACCGCAGCCACTGGAACTCGCCGAACATCAAGCCGCGCGACCCGATCATCCTTGGGCTGTGCAGCCAGGGCGACCTGAACACGATGGTGGCCCAGGCCAACGAGCGACTGATCCGCGAGGGCCGCTCGGTCCCCATGCCGCCGGTCATCGAGGCCAGCGAGGCGGCGTAGCACTACCAGTCTGGCATGGTGCGGCGCGGGTAGTCCCGCGCCGCTGGTCCGATGCAGCCAATCAGTTCGGCCGCACGCGCTCCATCTCCTCCTTCAAGCGTAATTTTTCAATCTTGAGCCGGTTCAACGCCGCCGCGTCGGGCAACGGTCGATGGTCCTCTTCCGAAATCCGCACCTCCAACGAGGCGTGGCGGGTACGCAGGCTATCGTAACGGGCTTGCAGGCTCATGGAACCTCCGGTCAAGTATTGCCAAAGACGCATATACAGAACGTGCCGCCACCCTTCCGACATCTCCCTTAACGGGCGGTGACCAGTTAGCGTAATACCAACCGCGCCCACGATGCCACGCGAAAATCGGCGATTTGGAATCCGTGACCAGGCCGGGCTGAGCCATGGTGGTTCGCGCGGTTCGTGCTACGGGAGGCCCATGTTGTCCGACAAAGATTCCCTGCTGCGAAAGCTGCACGAGTTGCGCAGCGAGCACCGTGACCTGGATTCCGTCATCATCCGCCTGTCCGACCAGTTGCCGATGGACCAACTGGCGATGGTGCGGCTGAAGAAGCGCAAGCTGCTGCTGAAGGACGAGATCGCCTGGCTGGAATCGCACCTGATCCCGGACAGCATCGCGTGAGCCTGCCGGCGACAGGCGCCCCCGCCGGTGCTCCCGTCGGTGCCCGCAGCGTCGTCGGCATCGTCGTCGGTATTGTCATGGGCAGCCAGTCGGACTGGGCGACCATGACCCACGCCGCCGAGACGCTGACCCGCCTGGGCATTGCCCACGAGACGCGCATCGTCTCCGCCCACCGCACGCCGGACCGGCTGGCCGAGTATGCGCGCACCGCCCGCGCGCGCGGCCTGTCGGTCATCATCGCCGGCGCCGGCGGGGCCGCGCACCTGCCCGGCATGTGCGCGGCCTGGACGGCGCTACCGGTGCTGGGCGTGCCGGTCGAGAGCCACGCCCTGCGCGGCATGGATTCGCTGCTGTCGATGGTGCAGATGCCCGCCGGCATCCCGGTCGCCACCCTGGCGATCGGCCGGGCCGGCGCCGTCAACGCGGCCCTGCTGGCCGCCGGCATCCTGGCGCTGGGTGACGCCGGCCTGGCCGCGCGGCTGGATGCCTGGCGGGCCGCACAGACGGCGGCGGTGCCCGAAATCCCCACCGACCTGCCGGCGTGATGGTGGCGCTGCCGCCCAATGCGACCATCGGCATCGTCGGCGGTGGCCAACTGGGCCGCATGGCCGCCCTCGCCGCCGCCCGGCTCGGCTACCGCTGCCATGCGCTGACGCCGGACGCGGACAACCCGGCGGCACAGGTCTGCGCCGGGGTCACGCTCGGCGACCACGAAGACCCAGCCACGCTGCGCGCGTTCGCCGGCCACGCCGACGTCATCACCTTCGAGTTCGAGAACGTCAGCGCCGCCGGGCTGGACCTGCTGGCGGCACTGCGCCCGGTGCGGCCATCGCCGGAGATCCTGCGCACCAGCCAGGACCGCATCGCCGAGAAGTCGTTCCTCAACGCCTGCGGCATCGCCACCGCTCCCTGGCGGGCAGTACATACGCGCGCGGAGCTGGACGCGGCAGTGGCGGCGCTGGGCCTGCCGGCGATCCTCAAGACCACCCGGCTCGGCTATGACGGGCGCGGCCAGATGCGGCTCGACCGCGCGGAGGATTGCGACCGCGCCTGGGCCACGCTGCAACCGCACCCACTGATCCTGGAGCGGCTGGTCGACTTCGCCTGCGAGGTCAGCGTGATCGTGGCGCGCGGGCTGGATGGGGCAATCGCCTGCTTCGACGTCACCGAGAACGCGCACCGCGACCACATCCTCGACCGCAGCTACGCACCCGCGCGCATCCCCGAGGCCACGGCGGCACAGGCGCAGGCCACGGCGCGCCTGCTGGCCCAGCGGCTCGATCTGGTCGGGCTGCTCGCGGTCGAGCTGTTCGTGACCGCCAACGGCGCCGTGCTGGCCAACGAGATCGCGCCACGCCCGCACAACTCCGGCCACTGGACCATCGACGCCTGCCCAGTCAGCCAGTTCGAAATGCAGGTGCGCGCCGTCGCCGGCCTGCCACTGCCCGCCGCCACCCGGCACAGCGACGCGGTGATGCAGAACCTGGTCGGACCGGACGCAGCGGCGCTGTGGCCGGCAATCCTCGCCTCGCCCGGCCTGATCCCGCACCACTACGGCAAAGCCGAGGCCCGTCCCAACCGCAAACTCGGCCACGTCACCCGCCTGTTCCCACGCGGCGCGCTGCCGGGACCGTTCGGCATCGAGGATGCGCTTGGCGTACTGGGCGACAATAGGCGTTATACCAGCCCGCTCTGACGCCGACCCGCCGTGAAGGAAGCGCTTCTTTTTGCAAAAAGAAGCAAAAACTCTCATTCGTTGGTGGGCGTGGCAGGCAAACATTCCTATTGCCGCTTGACACAGGCTGCGGGTTGTGTTCTTGTTTCGTTCATGTCTCCCCCGCTCCCCGCACCCGCACCGAGCCTGTCGCAGCGCCTGACGCTGGTGGTGCAAGCGCTGCGCGCGGCCATCGCCGCCCACGCGGCGCGCG
>JAYTQW010000472.1:0-7107 GCA_043746535.1 Rhodospirillales bacterium | reverse complement strand
GAGATGCGCAAGGTGCGCGGCCGCCAGATCGGCGCGATCTTCCAGGACCCGCTGACCTCGCTGAACCCGCTGTACACGGTCGGGCGCCAGCTGGTCGAGACGATCCGAACGCACCTGCCGGTCAGCGCCGAAGTGGCCCGCCAGCGCGCGATCCACCTGCTCCAGGAAACCGGCATTTCGGCCGCGCAGTCGCGCTTCGACCAATACCCGCACCAGTTCTCCGGTGGCATGCGCCAGCGTGTAGTGATCGCGCTGGCGCTGGCCGCGGAACCGAGGCTGATCGTTGCCGACGAGCCGACCACGGCGCTCGACGTGTCGATCCAGGCACAGATCATTGCGCTGCTCAAGCGCCTGTGCAAAGACCACGGCGCGGCGGTGATGCTGATCACGCACGACATGGGCGTGATCGCCGAGACCTGCGACCGCGTGGCGGTGATGTATGCCGGCCGCATCGCCGAGATCGGCCCGGTCAGCGAGGTCGTGCTGACGCCGAGCCATCCTTACACCGAGGGGCTGATGGCCTCGATCCCGTCCCTCGAGCACCGGGTCGAGCGGCTGCGCCAGATCGACGGGGCGATGCCGCGGCTGCGCGCCATCCCACCCGGCTGCGCCTTCAATCCGCGCTGCACCAAGGTTATCCCGCGGTGCCGGGTGGACCGTCCCGAGCTGATGCCGGCGCGCGCCACCGTGGCCGCCTGCTGGGTCACCGCCGGAGCGGGCGCATGAGAAGCGTGCTCGCCGCCATCGAGGTCTCGCGGCATTTCGATGTCTCGAGACCAGCCCTGCAACGCCTGCTGGCGCGGGAGGGCCGGCGGACGCTGAAGGCCGTCGATGGCATCTCGTTCGACATCCAGGCCGGCACGACGCTGTCGCTGGTGGGCGAGAGCGGCTGCGGGAAGTCCACCGTGGCCCGCCTGGCGGTGGGGCTGTATGCGCCGACCTCCGGCGAGATCCGTTTCGAGGGTCAGAATCTTTCGGCCGCCCGTGCCCAGCCGGCGATGCGGCGCAAGCTCAACATGATCTTCCAGGACCCCTACGCATCGCTCAATCCGCGCTGGCGGGTGCGCGACATCGTGGCCGAGCCGATCAGGGCGTTTCGCATCCTGTCGGGAGCTTCCACCATCGCCGACCGGGTGGGCATGCTGCTGACGCAGGTGGGGCTGTCGCCTGCGGACGGCGAGAAGTTCCCGCACGAGTTCTCCGGCGGCCAGCGCCAGCGCATCTCGATCGCGCGGGCGCTTTCAAGCGAGCCGGAGTTTCTGGTGTGCGACGAGCCGACCTCGGCGCTCGACGTGTCGGTGCAGGCGCAGATCCTCAACCTGATGCGCGACCTACAGCAGCGGCTGGGGCTCACCTATCTGTTCATCAGCCACAACCTCTCGGTCGTGCGCCACATGTCCGACCGGCTCGGCGTGATGTATCTCGGCCGCATCGTCGAGGAAGGCCCCGGCGAGGCGATCTTCCGCACTCCGCGCCATCCCTATACCCGGCTGCTGCTGGACGCCATTCCCGACATCGCCATGGTCGGCCGCAGCCGCACGCCGGTCGGCGGCGAGGTTCCGAGCCCGATCGCCCCTCCCCCGGGCTGCACCTTTCACCCGCGCTGCGCGCTGGCGAACGAGCGCTGCCGGGTGGAGAAGCCGCTGCACACCAGGGCGGGCGAGGTGATGGTGGCGTGCCATGCGGTCGAGGAGGGTCGTTCGGCCTGAGCCGGAGTTTGCGGGGCGCGCGCAGGGCCATGGCGTTCTGGCCCTCGGAGATGATCGGCCGAAACGCTACCGGTGGCGTTTCAACGCCGGTTGCCGCCTCGCCGTCATCTCGATTTCAATCTTCATGCGCGGATCGACCAGTCCTGCCACGATCATCGTGGCTGCCGGACGTGCCTCGCCCAAGGCCTGTCTCAGTGCCGGCCAGCACGGCTCGAAATCGGCGGCGTTCGGCAGGATGTAGCGTACCCGCACGACATCGCTGAAACCGCTGCCGGCCTCGACCAGGGCCCATTCGATGTTGCGCAGCGTCTGCTCGGCCTGGGCCACCACGTCGTCCGCGATCGCCATGGTGGCGTAGTCGAAGCCGGTGGTGCCCGAAACGAACACCCAGTCGCCGTCCACCACCGCGCGCGAATAGCCGATGGCCGCCTCGAACGGCGAGCCCTGCGCGATCAGCCGGCGCATGCGTCTATTTCTTCGGCTTGCCCTGCTTGATCGTCTCCGGCTGCGGCCGGGGCGGCAGCGCCGAGACCGGGGCCAGCTTCTTGTCGGCCTTGGGTTTCTTCGCCTCGCGGTTGCCGTGCTGCTTGTCGCCTTTGCCCATGACGTCTTCTCCTGATTTATCGATCATAGATAGCGGCCTGCGGGCGGTGTCGCACAAGTCCAAATCTCGTGAGGATGAGGCGCAAGCAGCCCGGGGCGTTGGCATGTGCTCCGGCATCGGGCTTGCCAGCGGGTTTGGTTTGCGCTTCAACCCGCGCCCGCAAGCGGACCCTGTTGCATGCAGCACGTCGTCGGAATTGATTTCGGCACCACCAACTCGGTGCTGTCGGTGCTGGAGCCGGACGGCACCATGCGCACCGCGCATTTCGGTGCCGAGGCGCTGCAGGTGTTCCGCTCGGTGCTGTGCTTCTGGACCGAGCCCGAGGGCGCCCGGACGGCGCTGCGCTCGGCGGCCGGGCCCGCCGCGATCGAGGCGTATTTGGACGATCCGCTCGACAGCCGGCTGATCATGTCGATGAAAAGCTACCTGGCGCAGCGCAGCTTCACCCAGACCACGCTGTATGGGCGCGCGGTGACGCTGGAGCAGCTGATCGCCATCTTCCTGCGCGCCTTCCTCGCGGCCTCGGGCATCGATCTCGCCGGCGCCCGCATCGTCGCCGGCCGGCCGGTGCGCTTCGTGGGGGAGGCTGCCGACGATGCGCATGGCGAAACGCGGCTGCGCGCCGCCTTTGCCGAGGTGGGGCTGGCGGAGATCGAGGTGGCGTTCGAGCCGGAGGCCGCCGGCTACCGCTTCGCCCGCGAGCTCACCGCGCCCGCCAACGTGCTGATCGGCGATTTCGGCGGCGGCACCAGCGATTTTTCGGTGGTTCGCTTCGAGGGCGGCCGGATCACGCCGCTGGCCACCACCGGAATCGGCATCGCCGGAGACGCGTTCGACTACCGCATCATCGACCATGCCATTTCGCCGCTGCTCGGCAAGGGCGACACCTATCGGGTGATGCGGACCGATCTTCCGGTGCCGCCCGAGTATTTCTCGGCTTTCGCCCGCTGGCACCGGCTATCGCTGATGAAGGCGCCGAAGACGCTGCGCGACATCCGCGAGGTGGCCGCGGCGTCGGCGCATCCGGAGCGGCTGGGGGCGTTGGTGACGCTGATCGAGGACGAGCTCGGCTGGCGGCTGTATCAGGTCGTGTCCGCCGTGAAGGCCGCGCTGTCGCACGCCGAAACCGCGCAGCTTTCTCTGCATCACAAGGACATCGCGATCGAGCGCACGATCGGCCGGGCCGAGTTTGAGAGTTGGATCGCACCGGACATCGCCCGCATGGGCGAGACCGTGGATGCGGCACTGAACCAGGCCGGCTGCGCGCCGGATCAGATCGACCATGTGTTCCTGACCGGCGGGACGTCGTTCGTCCCGGCCGTCAGGCGTTTGTTCGAACAGCGCTTCGGCGCGGCCAAAGTCGCCGCCGGCGGCGAGTTCGTGTCGGTGGCCGAGGGGCTGGCGCTGATCGGACGGGATCGGCTTCGGGGCTGACGCTGCTGGGGTGCTGCCGGGACCGGCGTGCTACGGGGCCGGCGTGCTAGCGGTGCCGGCTCACGGTGTAATCGGCCACCGCCTCGAGGCTTTGGCGATAGGCCGAAGCCGGAAAGATCCGCAGCGCCCGTTTCGCGTCATCGGCGAACGCCGCGGCCCGGCGCAGGGTGGCGCCGATCGCGTCGCATTCGGCGATCAGCTGCATCGCGTGGTCGAGGTCGGCGTCCGACTGCTCGCTGTCCTCGACCGTCCGCCGCCAGAATGCCCGCGCCGTCTCGCCCCCAGCGGCATAGGCCACCAGCACCGGCAGGGTGATCTTACCCTCACGGAAGTCGTCGCCCACCGTCTTGCCCAGGATCGCCTGGTCGGCGGCGTAGTCGAGCGCGTCATCCACCAGCTGGAACGCCATGCCGAGATGCGTGCCGTATTCGGCCAAGGCCTCGGCCTCGGCGCGCGGGCGGTCGGCCACCACCGCGCCGACCTCGCAGGCGGCGGCGAACAGGGCCGCGGTCTTGCCGCGGATCACGTCCAGATACTGCTCCTCGTTGGTGCCGAGATCGTTCTGCGTCGCCAGCTGCAGCACCTCGCCCTCGGCGATCGTGGCCGCGGCCTGCGACAGGATGCCCAGCACCTGCAACGAGCCGTCCGACACCATCAGCTGGAACGCCCGCGCGAACAGGAAATCGCCGACCAGAACCGAGGCCTTGTTGCCGAACACGGCGTTGGCGCTGGCCAGACCCCGGCGCAACAGGCTTTCGTCCACGACGTCGTCGTGCAGCAGGGTGGCGGTGTGGATGAACTCGACGCAGGCGGCCAGGCTCACATGGCGTTGGCCGCGATAGCCGCACATCCGCGCCGACGCGAGCGTGAGCAACGGCCGGAGTCGCTTGCCGCCGGCGGCCACCAGATGGGCGGCGAGCTGCGGGATCAGTGCCACCCGGCTTTCCATGCGGGCCACGATCTCGCGGTTGCAGGCCAGCAGGTCGTCAGACACCAGCGCCACCAGGCGGGCAAGCGTGTCTTCACCGGCGGAGCCGGGCACGGTGGCATCCGCATGGACAGGCGGAGGGAGACTGGCCAGAACGCCCAAACAAAATCTCCTGAGATGGCCGAGTTGGCGGGGGCCACGATCTTGGGCAACATATCGGCGGGGTTCGAGAAGGGTCAAGGCGAGCCGCAGGACCCCGGGAGGGTTCCAACCGGATGCGCATCGTCCTCATTACCAACAATCTCGTCCGGCTCAGCTTCGTGATGGCGCTGCTGCGCGACGCCGGCGTCGAGGCGTTGCTGCTGGACGGGCATGTGAGTGCCATGGAGGGCAGCATCGGCGCCATTCCGCGCCGGCTCGCCGTGGCCGACGACGACGAGCGCCAGGCCTTGCGGGTGTTGCGCGAAGCCGGCGAGCTGGTGTGACCGAGACGCTGCTCGGCGGGCGCGTGCAGTATCGCCAGGCGCCGGGTGGCCATCGCAGCGGGATCGAGCCCGTTTTGCTGGCGGCCTTCGTACCGGCGCGGCCTGGCGAGCGGGTACTGGAGGGCGGCACCGGCGCGGGTGCGGCGCTGCTGTGCCTGGCCGCGCGGGTGGCGGGTGTCAGGGGCGTCGGCATCGAGGTGGCGCCGGAGCAGGCGGCGCTGGCGCGCGCCAACATCGCCGCCAACGGCTTCGATTGCGCGATCATCGAGGGCGATCTCGCCGGGGTCGTGCCGGAGGGGCGGTTCGATCACGCGATGGCCAACCCGCCCTGGCACGAGCCGGCCTCCACCGCCTCGCCGGACGCCGCCCGGGCATTGGCCCGGCGCGCCGGCGAGGGCCTGTTCGCGGTGTGGGCGCAGCGGCTGGCAGGCGGGCTTCGCCACCGGGGAACGCTGGCTTTCGTCACCTCGTCGGGCACGTTGTCGGCCTGCCTGGCGGCGTTCACCGCAGCCGGTTGCGGCAGTCACACCGTGCTGCCGTTATGGCCTAGGGCCGGCGCCACGTCGAAGCTGGTGCTGATCCGCGGCGTGCGCGGCGGGCGGGGCCCTACCCGGCTGCTGCCGGGCCTGGTGCTGCACGCGCCGGATGGGGGCTATACCGCGGCGGCGCAGGAAGTGTTACGCGGCGGCCTGCCGATCGCCGAGGACCCCGCCCGATGCTGACCGCGTCCGCCATCGATTCCGTCGTGTTCGCCGACCTGTTCAGCACGCCGGCGATGCGCGCGCTGTTCGCCGACCGGATGCGGGTGCAGCGCTGCCTCGACGTGGAACTGGCCTTGGCGCGGGTGCAGGCGCGGCTCGGCGTGATCCCGCCGGCAGCCAGCGACGCGATCCAGCGGCACGGCGACGCCGACGCCTACGACCTCGCCGAACTGGGTGCCGGCACCGTGCAGGCGGGCTCGCCGATCATCCCCATCGTCGCCGCCCTGGTGGCCCAGTGCGATGAGGGCCTGGGCGAATGGGCGCATTGGGGCGCCACCACGCAGGACATCATGGACACCGCCATGGTGCTGCAGATGCGCGACGCGCTGGCGCTGGTCGAGGCCGACCTCGCGGCGATCCGGGCGGGCCTGGCGCAGCTGGCGCGGCGGCATCGCGACGTGCCGATGGCCGGGCGGTCCAACCTGCAGCACGCGATCCCCGTCACCTTCGGCTTCAAGGCGGCGGTGCTGCTGTCGGGCTTTCAGCGCCACGCCGAACGGCTCGCCGAGATCAGGCCACGTCTGCTCGTGGGCCAGTTCGGCGGCGCCGTGGGCACCCTGGCCTCGCTCGGCGGGCGCGGGCTCGAGGTGCAGGCGGCGCTGATGGCCGAGTTGGGCCTGGCGCAGCCGCTGATCGCCTGGCACACCGCACGCGACACCATCGCCGAGATCGGCCAGTTCCTGGCACTGCTGACCGCAAGCTGCGCCAAATTCGCATTCGATGTGCGGCTGCTGATGCAGACCGAGGTGGCCGAGGCCGCCGAACCGGCGCTGGCCGGCCGTGGCGGGTCTTCCACCATGCCGCAGAAGCGCAACCCGGTGGCCGGCAACTTCGTCCATGCCTGCGCCGCCCTGGTGCGCCAGCAGGCCAGCGTTCTCACCGAGGCGATGGTGCAGGACCACGAGCGCGCCACCGGGCCGTTCCAGATGGAGTGGGCGGCGGTGCCCGAGATCTTCTGCCTCGCGGCCGGCGCCCTGGCCCACACCGTGGCCCTGGCGCAGGGGGTCACGATCGATCCCGCCCGGATGCGCGCCAATCTCGACCTCACCCATGGGCTGGTGCTGTCCGAGGCGGTGATGATGGGTCTGGGGGCGGCGCTGGGGCGCAGCCGGGCGCATCATCTGGTGCGGGATATCGGCCGCAGGGTTGCCGCCGGCCACGGCACCTTCCTCGACCTGCTGACGGC
>JAYTQW010000471.1:0-3385 GCA_043746535.1 Rhodospirillales bacterium | reverse complement strand
TCGAACGGTTGGATGTGGACGCAGGGGCCGAAGATCTCCTCCCGCACCACGGCGGAACTTTCCGGCAGCCCGGTCCAGATGGTCGGCTCGATCCAGGCGCCGCCGGCCAGCGCACCAGGCATCTCGATCACGCCGCCGCCGGTGACCATCGACGCGCCCTCGTCGCGCGCCCGATCATAGTACGACAGCACCTTGCGCCGATGCTCCAGGCTGATGAGCGGGCCAAAACTGGTGGCGGCATCGCGCGGGTCGCCAGGCCGCAATGCCTGGGCGCGGTCGGCGAGGGCGGCCACGAAGCGGTCGAAGATCGGCCGCTCGACATAGATGCGCTCCGCTTGCAGGCAGATCTGGCCGGAGTTCAGGAACACCGCCCGCGCGGTGTCCTCCACCGCACGCTCGAAGTCGCAATCGGCGAACACCACGGCGGCGTTCTTGCCGCCCAACTCGAACGAGACCGCGCGCACCCCGTCCGCCGCCGCCCGCATGATCGCCGCCCCGGTGTTGGTCTCGCCGGTGAAGGTGATCGCGTCCACGCCGGGATGACGGGTAAGCTGCTCGCCGGCCGAGCCGGGACCGAAGCCATGCACCACGTTGTACACGCCGTCGGGCACGCCGGCCTCGCGCATGACCTCGCCGAGCAGTGTCGCCGTCGCGGGGGTGTCCTCGGACGGCTTGACCACCACGCAGTTGCCGCAGGCCAGCGCCGGCGCGACTTTCCATGTCATCAGCAGCAGCGGCAGGTTCCAGGGGCAGACCACCGCGATCACCCCCTTCGGCTTGCGCAGGGTGTAGTTGATGGCGTCCGAACCGTGCCAACTGGTGGCGAAGAACTCGCCGGCGTGATGTTTCAGCACCGAGGCGAAGGCGCGAAAGTTGGCGGCCCCGCGCGGGATGTCCAGGCTGGAGGCGAGCGTCACCGGCTTGCCGGTGTCGGCGATCTCGGCCGCCACGAACGCGGCGAAGCGCGCCTCGATCCCGGCCGCCACCCGGTCCAGCAGCGCCGCCCGCGCATCCACGTCAAGCCGGCCCCACGGCCCCTTCAGCGCCCGCCGCGCGGCGCTGACCGCCGCATCCACATCGTCCTCGTCGGCCTCGTCGACCAGGGCGAACACCGCGCCGGTGGCCGGGTTCACGTCCTCGAACGTACGACGGTTGGCCGGACGCGCGATCTGCCCGTCGATGTAGTTCCGGATATGGTGAAGCTCCGCCATTCTCGTCTCCGTCTCGGACGCGGCAGACGCTACAGGGAGTTCTATCGACAATAAAGCTTTTTCTCGTGAATGTGGAGTGTACTCATCCTGTGCTGAGATTGTCGTTGAAGCTCCGGTTCCAAGCCGCTACGCCTGCATCCTAAGCGGCTGATTCGTCACAGCAATGGAACTCGCATGGACGCCCCCACCACCCTCGCGGACCTCGCCGACCGCAAGTTGCGCCACGACATCGTGTCGGGGGCGCTGAAACCTGGCGAAAAACTGTCCATCGCCCTGCTGATCGGCCGTTACGCGATCGGCGCAAGCCCGTTGCGGGAGGCGCTGTCGCGGCTGTCGGCGGAGCATCTGGTGGTGCTGGAGGGCAAGCGCGGCTTCAGCGTGGCGCCTGTCAGCGTCGCCGAGATGAGCGATATTTCCGCCTGCCGGCGGCTGATCGAGACGGAGGCGGTGAGACTCGCCGTGGTCGGCGGCGACGAGGCCTGGGAGTCGCGCGTGGTGGCCGCCTTCCATCGCCTGGACCGGGTGGAGGAGCGGGTCCGCCAGGACCCGACCCACTCCGACGAGTGGGAGCAGCGCAACCGGGAGTTCCACGAGGCGGTGGTGTCGGCCTGCGGCTCCGCTTGGCTCGTGCGCCTGCAAAAGCTGCTGTACGCGCAACACGAGCGCTACCGGCGGCTGTCGCTGACCTTCCGCGATCCGGCCCGCGACCTGCAAAGCGAGCACCGCGCCATCATGCAGGCCTGCCTCGACAGGGATGCGGCGGAGGCGGCGCGGCTCTCGGGCGAGCATATCGACCGCACTGCCGCAGCGGTACAGGCCGTGCTCGGGTCCGGCAGCGACACCGTGCTGCGCCGGCGTCGCGCCGTCACGCGCAAGGCTGCCGCCTGACGCACTGACGCTGATTACAAATTATCGATACTGTACGGACTTATCGTTGAAATATGCCGCTTTGCCGCCTAACGTCGTGCAACAGCCGGGAGATAGGCCATGATCAACCTGCGCGATGTCAGCTACGTGCGCCTGGGCACCGCCGATCTGCAGGGGGCGACGGTGTTCGCCACCGAGTTCCTTGGGCTACAGGTGGCCGAGCGGCGGCGAGACGCGGTGTATTTCCGCTCCGACGCGCGCAGCCACACACTGTGCTACGTCGAAGGCTCGACCGAGCAGCAGGCGGTCGGCTTCGAGGTGAGCGACGCCGCCTCGCTGGACGCCGCCGCCGGCGAGCTGGAGGCGCAGGGCCATCCGGTCCGCATCGGCACGTCCGGCGAATGCGCGCTGCGTCAGGTGGAGGCGTTCATTGCCTTTCGCGACCCCAGCGGCAACTCGATCGAACTGGCGGTGCGTCCCGCCCATGAGGGCCGCCGCTACTTCGCCGCCCGCGACGCCGGCATCACCGGGTTCAGCCATGTCGGTCTGTGCAGCACCGACCGGGTGCGCGACGAGGCGTTCTGGACCGGCGTCTGCAACGCGCGGGTGAGCGACCGCATCGGCGACGCGCCGCTGTTGCGCATCGACGAGGTACATCACTCCATCGCGCTGTTCCCGTCGGCCACGCACGGCGTGCAGCACGTCAACCATCAGGTCGAGAGCGTGGACGACGTGATGCGCTCCTACCGCTTCCTGGTGGATCGCGGCGTGCCGATCGTGTTCGGTCCGGGCCGGCATCCGACCTCCTCGGCGCAGTTCCTGTATTTCGAGGGACCGGATGGCATGGTGTTCGAGTATTCGTCCGGCGTGCGCTCCATTACCGACGAGCCGGCCCACCGCGCCCGGCAGTTTCCGTTCGAGCCGCGCGGCTTCTGCCAATGGGGCGCTAGGCCGAACATCGCGGAGTTCCGTAGCTGACGCTGCCGCAGGCCCAGCGTCTGGTGCGCCAGGCCGCGCGCGCACTCGGCCGGCATGGCCTGGCGCACGCCTATGGCCATTGCAGCACGCGGCTGGACGGCGCGCATTTCCTGGTCTGCGCGCCCTGGCCAATGGGCCTGATCGCCGCTGGCGAGGATGGGACCGTGGTGCCCATCGCCGGCGCGCTGCCGGATGGCGTGCTGGGCGAGGTCCGCATCCATCAAAGCATCTATGCGCGTCGCCCGGAGGTGGGCGGCGTGGTGCGCTGTATGCCGCCCAAGGCCATGGCGCTCGGCACGATGCGGCGCACGCCCCGGGCGCTGCATGGC
>JAYTQW010000470.1:0-11323 GCA_043746535.1 Rhodospirillales bacterium | reverse complement strand
TCGCGGCGGGGGTGGCCGCCTGCGCCGCCGCCGTGCTCTGCGGCGTGAGGTCGATGCCGGCGAGCCGTGCGGCGAGGCCGCGCCGGCCGGCCCAGCGGTGGATGGCGCGCAGCATGTCGCCATGGCCGAAGCCGACATCCAGCAGGCTGAACCCGGCGCCCCTCGGCATCGTGGCAGTGGTGCGGGCCAGCCAGTCCATGGTCGGGCGGGCGGCCAGCGTGACCACGTTGACCGTCGCCAGATCGGCGAGGCAGCGGGCGAAGTCGGCCGCGTCGGTCGCCTCGGTGTCCATCAGCTCGGTCTGCGTGCTGCGCGCGGAAAAATCCACCTTCTAGGCCGCCATCTGGAACCGGAATGTCTCCGCCACCACGCCGGGGCCGAACGCCATGGCCAGGCCGCGCGCGCCCGGCCGCCCCGCCGCCAGCATCGCCGCCAGCACGAACATCACCGTGGCCGACGACATGTTGCCGTGGTCGCGCAGCACCTGCCGCGAGTGCGCCAGCGCGCTGGCGGGCAACCCCAGCCCGATCTCGACCGCATCCAGCACGGTGCGCCCGCCGGCATGGACCGCCCACAGGTCGACCGCCTGCGTGCCCTGGCCGCGCAGCAGCCCGCCAGGGCCGTCCTCGCCCAGCTCCGCCCGCAACGCCTGCGCGATCCGGCCGGGCACCTTACCGGACAGGTGCATGTCGAAGCCCTGGTCGCCGACATGCCAGGTGATCAGCCCGGCGCTGTCGGGCAGCGTCTTGGCGCGGAAATCCAGCAACTCGATGCCGACCGGCTCGGCGGTGACCAGCGCCGCCGCGCAGCCATCGGCGAACAGCATGAACGACAGCACCGTCTCCAGGTCGGCGGTCTCTTGCAGGTGCAGCGTGCTGAGTTCGCAGTTCACCACCAGCACGCGGGCACTGGGGTCGCTGGCGACGATCTGGTGCGCCGTGCGCAACGCCGGCACCGCCGCCGAGCAGCCCATGAAGCCGATGATGGTGCGGGCCACGCCGCCATCCAGCCCGAGCCGGTCGGCCAGTTGCAGGTCGAGGCCCGGCGCGCTGAAGCCGGTGCAGGACGCCACCACCAGATGCGTGATCGACGCGGCGCCGGCGGCCCCGAGTTCCAGCCGGGCGACGGCGGCGAGCGCCAGTTGCAGCGCCCAAGGCTCATACTGGCGCATCCGTGCGCCGGTGCCGGGAAAGTGGCCGCGCTGGTAGAAGCCGTCGGCGTCCACTTCGCCCGCCTCCAGCCGGCCTGGCCGGAAGTAGGAGTGGCGATGGGCGATGCCGGACCGCTCCGCCATGCGGTCGAACAGCGCGCGCGCGCGCTCGTCGGCCAGCATGGTGCGGGCGAACCCCAGGAACGCCAGGTGCACGTCGTTCGGCGGCACGGCGGTGCCGATGCGGTTGATGAAGCTCATGCCACCGCCCGGAACGCCAGCACGGCGTTGAGGCCGCCGAACGCGAAGGCGTTGCTGAGCGCCGCCTCCGCCACGGCGGGCCGGGCCACGCGGGGGATGCAGTCGAGGTCGCAATCGGGATCGGCCCCGGTGAAGCCCACCGTCGGCGGCAGCAGCCGGTGGCGCAACGCCAGCACCGTCAGCACCGCCTCCAACGCGGCCCCAGCGGTCATGCAGTGGCCGAGCATGGACTTGGACGCGGAGACCGGGATGCGGTCGAGGCCGGCGCCGAACACCTGCCGCAATGCCTGCGTCTCGATGCGGTCGTTCAGCCTCGTGCCGGTGCCGTGCGCGTTGATGGCGCCGATCTGCTCGCGCGCCAACCGCGCGTCGTCCAGCGCCGCGCGCATCGCCGCCGCGGCGCCTTCGGCGCTAGGGGCCGTAATGTCGCCGGCATCCGCGCTCATGCCGAAGCCCGCGATCTCGCCCAGGATGGCGGCTCCCCGCGCCTGCGCCTGGTCCCAGCGCTCCAGCACCAGGATCGCCGCGCCCTCGCCGATCACCAGCCCGTTGCGGTCGGCGGAGAACGGCCGGCAGCCATCCGGGCTGAGCACGCGCAACGCCTCCCAGCCCTTCATGAAGCCGAGCGTGATGCTGGCGTCGGTGCCGCCGGCGAGGGCGAAATCCAGCATGCCGGAGCGCACCATCTGAAACGCCTGGCCGATGGCGTGGTTGGACGACGCACAGGCGGAGGCGGCGCTGAAGCTGGGGCCGCGCAGGCCGAACGCCATCGACAGATGGCTGGTGGCGGCGTTGGGCATCCCGCGCGGCACGGTGAACGGGTGCACCCGGCTGGCATCGTCGCCGTACAGCGCCTTGTAGGTTGCATCGAACGTGCCAAGGCCGATCGCCGCCCCCAGCACCACGCCGCCGCGCGCGCGGTCGGGCAGGCGCGCGGCAAGACGGTCCGGCTCCGACAGCCCGGCCTCGCGCATCGCCTCGCGCGCCGCCACCAGCGCCAGTTGCGCGGTGCGGTCGAGCATCGCCAGTTGTCGCGTGTCGAAATGCGCGGCCGGATCGAAGCCACGGATTTCGCCGGCAATGCGGATGGTCAGCCGCTCGGTGGCGATGTTGGCGATCGGACCGATGCCGCAGGCCCCCGCGCTGGCGCCGGCCCACAGGCTCCGGGCATCGGCGCCGAGTGCCGAAATTGCGCCCATGCCGGTGATGGCGACGCGGTGGCTGGTCAAGCGGCCCCGGTGGAGGCGACGTCCGCAGGCGCTACGCGATCCAGTGTCACCAGCACGTGCGAGACCAGCGAGCCGACGGTGGCGAACTCGGCGCCGGCCTGGTCGGATACCACGGGGATTTCGATGTCGTACTGCGACTCCAGCGCGAAGATGGTCTGCACCATGTCCAGCGAGGCGATGCCGAGCGCGTCGATGGTGGCCTCCGGCAACAGCCGCTCGCGGGCCACGCCGGTCTCCTTGGCGACGATGCCGAGGATCGCGTCCACGCGCGGATCGGCCCAGCGCGGATCGATCCAGTCCGGATCGGCCCAGTTCGGATCGGCCCGGTCTGGATCGGCCCGGTCCGGACCGCCTGAAGCCACATCGTTCATGCGCGATCCATTTTGCCGCGATCCATTTTGCTTGGCGAATTCACTTGGTCCGACACTGACTTACGGCAAGGCGGCTGTCGAGTTATCGTGCTGTCATGCAGCGAATGCCACCCGCGCCTGACAGCAGCCTTGCGCCGGCTCCGGGGACTCTGTCGGCCCGCACCCTGGTGCTGGCCAGCCTGGGCGGCGCGCTCGAATTCTATGATTTCATCGTCTATGGCATCTTCGCGGCCAGCATCGGGGCCGAGTTCTTCCCGGCCAGCGACAAGCTGGTGTCGCTGATCCTGTCGTTCTCGGTGTTCGCGGTCGGCTATCTCGCCCGCCCGCTCGGCGGCCTCGTGCTGGGCAGCCTGGGCGACCGCGCCGGGCGGCGCATGGTGTTCCTGCGCTCGCTGGCGGCAATCTCCGTGGTCACCCTGGCCATCGCGCTGCTGCCGGGGTACGCCACACTCGGCGTGCTGGCGCCGGTCCTGCTGGTGCTGCTGCGCCTGCTGCAAGGCTTCTGCCTCGGCGGCGAATTGCCGGGCGCCATCGTCTATGTCGCGGAGACGGCGGGGCGGCGACGCTGCTTCGGCGGCGGCGTGCTGTTCGCCTGCGTCAACGCCGGCGTGCTGGCGGCGACGCTGGTGAGCCTCGGCCTGCACACCTGGCTCGATGCGCCGTCGCTGGCGCTGTACGGCTGGCGCATCGCCTTTGGCTTGGGCGGCATGGCCGGGCTGCTTGGGCTGCTGCTGCGCCAGCGGCTGGGCGAGACGCCGGCGTTCGCCGCCATCCGCGCCACCCACGCGCGGCTGCCATTGGCCGAGTTGCTGCGCGGACACGGACGCGCGGTGGCGGTCGGCGCGCTGGCCTGCGCGGTGGTGGCCGGCTTCAACGGGCTGCTGTTCGCGCATCTGCCGGCGCATCTGGTGCGGGTGCTGCATGTCGACCCGGCCCGCGCGGCCTGGGCGCAGACCACCTGCCTGCTGGTCACTTCGGCGGCAATGGTGGGGGTAGGATGGCTTGGCGACCGGATGCCACGGCGCTGGCTGCTGCGGGCCGGCTCGGCGCTGATGGCGCTGGGTGGCGTCGGCTTCTACGCCGCCATCGCGCGCCCCGACGCGAGGCTGTCCGGCCTGTTCGCCCTCGCGGGGCTTGCGGCGGCACTGGCGAACGGCAGCTTCGCCGCCATCCTCGGCGACCTGTTCCCGACCCGCGTGCGCTTCAGCGGCGTCGCCGTCTCGCTCAACATCGGCTTCACGCTGTTCAGCGGCCTGGCGCCGCTGGCCGCCACCAGCCTGACCCGCGTCACCGGATGGGATGCGGCGCCCGGCCTGTTCCTGGCCGGCTGCGGCGCGCTGTCGTTCGCCGCCAGCCTGCTGCTGCCGAAAGCAGGCGTCAGCGCCCGGTGAGGATGCGGTCCACTAGTTGCCGCACCGTCGGCACGAAGCCGTTGCCATAGAACGGGTCGCTGGCGAAGCGGTAGGCGTTGTGGCCGGCGAACATCAGGTTGTGCTCCATCGCCTCGTCGTCGTCCTTCGAGTGGCCAATGTCCTGCAAGGTCTTCTGGATGCAGAAGCTGCGCGGATCGGATTTCTTGCCGTTGGTGAAGTCCGGCTCGTGCTGCGCCCAGTTGGAGAAGCGGCACTGGCTGAGGCAGCCCATGCACGCCTGCTGGTCGGCCAGGATTCGTGCCGCCTGATCCGGGGTCACGAACACCAGCGTGCCGTCGGGGGTGCGCAGCGCCTCGGTGAAGCCCGCCGCCTCCCACCCGCGCGCGCGTTGCAGGTCGATCTGGGTCAGGTAGGTCACGCGCTTGCGCGGGCCGACGCCGTACTCGGCCACATGCTCGCCAACGATCTCGGTGGCGTAGGCGACCTGATGCTCGGTGCGCTGGCGCAATTCGCGGATGAAGTCGTTGTTCACCGCCGAGGAGTAGAACCCGGTCGGGCTGAACTTGTTCAGGAACACGTCGCCGGGCTTGAGGGTCAGCAGCCGGCGCTTCCAGGCCTCGCCGATCGGGCTTTCCTGCGTCAGCAGCGGGCGGGTGCCGAACTGGAAGGCGATCGGGCCGAGGTCGGGGTTGCCGATCCAGTCCTGCCACTCCTCCAGCCACCAGACGCCGCCGGCCATGATGATCGGCGTGTCGCCCAGGCCCAGCTCGCGCATCAGCTTGCGCAGCGCCAGCACGCGCGGGAACGGGTCTTCCGGCCTGGTCGGGTCCTCGCCGTTGGACAGGCCGTTATGGCCGCCGGCGAGCCAGGGATCCTCATAGACGACGCCGCCGAGCAGGCTGGCCGCCTTGGAGTAGGCGCGCTTCCACAGCGCGTTGAAGGCGCGCGCGGAGGAGACGATCGGGTAGTAGTGGACGTTGAACTTCGCGGCGATGTCGGACAGCCGGTATGGCATTCCCGCGCCGCAGGTGAGGCCGTTGATCAGTCCCCTGGCACCTTCCAGCACGCCGGTGATGACGCGCTCGGCGGCTGCCATCTCCCACAGGATGTTGGCGTGGATGCGCCCGTGTCCCCCGGCGATCTCATGCGCGGCGCGCGCCTGCGCAATGCCGCCGTCGATGGCGAACCGCACCAGCTCCTCGTGCCGCTCGCGGCGGGTGTGGCCGTGGTACTCGACCGGCACGATCTCGCCGGCGGCGTCGAAGCTGTCGGCGTTCACCGCGCTGAAGGTGCCGACGCCGCCGCCGGCGGCCCAGTGCCCGCAGGTGGCGCCGTTGGAGATGGCGACGCCCTTGCCGCCCTCTATCAGCGGCAGCACATCCTCGCCGCCCATCCGGATCGTGTCGATCGCTTTCATCCGCCGCCCTTCCTGTCATCCCGCCCATGCGGAATGGCGCCCCGAGTCCGCCGCCGACACGAGATTGTCACCATCGCGCGCCGGGACAAGCCCTGTCCGGCTAAATGCCCTGCGCGCGACGATGGTTGCCTGCGGATTATTCGGCGGCCTCTTCCCCGCGACGGCCCTCGCGGCCGCCGCCCTTGCCGCCGACCTGCTCGCTGATGTCCGCGCCGGTCGCCTGATCGACCACGCGCATCGACAGCTTGACCTTGCCACGATCGTCGAAGCCCAGCACCTTGACCTTCACCGCGTCACCCTGGGCGACCACGTCGGAGGTCTTGTTGACCCGGCCCTGGGCCAGTTCGCTGATGTGGACCAAGCCGTCGCGTGAGCCGAGGAAGTTCACGAACGCGCCGAACTCGGCGGTCTTGACCACCTTGCCGTTGTAGATCACGCCGATCTCCGGCTCCGCCACGATGCCGCGGATGCGGTCGATGGCGGCCTGCGACTTCGCAGGATCGCTGGACGAGATCTTGATGGTGCCGTCGTCCTCGATGTCGATCTTGGCGCCGGTCAGCTCGACGATCTCACGGATCACCTTGCCGCCAGTGCCGATCACGTCCCTGATCTTATCCTTGGGGATGTTGATCATGGTGATCTTCGGCGCGGTCGCGGCCACGTCGTCGCGGGCGCCGGTGATGGCGCGGCTCATCTCGCCCAGGATATGCAGGCGGCCGTCGCGCGCCTGGTCCAGCGCCACCTTCATGATCGCCGGCGTGATCGAGGTGATCTTGATGTCCATTTGCAGGCTGGTGACGCCCAGCTCGGTGCCGGCCACCTTGAAGTCCATGTCGCCCAGGCTGTCCTCGTCGCCGAGGATGTCGGACAGCACCGCGAAGGCGCGGTCCTCCTTGATCAGCCCCATGGCGATGCCCGCCACCGGACGCGTCAGCGGCACGCCGGCGTCCATCAGTGCGAGACTGGTGCCGCAGACCGTCGCCATCGAGGAGCTGCCGTTGCTCTCGGTGATCTCGCTGACCACGCGCAGGGTGTACGGGAACTTGTCCTTGCCCGGCAGCAGCGGGTGGATCGCCCGCCACGCCAGCTTGCCGTGGCCGATCTCACGCCGGCCGGGGCTGCCCATGCGGCCAGCCTCGCCTACCGAGTACGGAGGGAAGTTGTAGTGCAGCATGAAATGCTCGCGGTACTCGCCCTCGAGCGCGTCGATGATCTGCTCGTCCTGCGCCGTGCCCAGCGTGGCCACGCACAGCGCCTGCGTCTCGCCACGGGTGAACAAGGCGGAGCCGTGCGCGCGCGGCAGCACGCCGACCTCGGCCATGATCGGGCGCACCGTCTTGGTGTCGCGGCCGTCGATGCGCAGGCCGGTGTCGAGGATGGCGTTGCGGACGATGTTGGCTTCGAGCGCCTTGAACATGCCCTTGGCGCGGTCGGCATCCAGGCCCTCGGCGGTCAGCGCGGCGGCGGCGGCCTTCTTGGCGGCGCCGACGCGCTCGTAGCGCACCTGCTTCTGGCGCTCCTGATAGGCGGCGGCGAGGTCGGCGCGGGCCAGCGCATCGACGCGGGCGGCGAGGCTGATCTCCTCCGCCGAACGCTCGACCATCGCCCAAGGCTCCTTCGCGGCCTGTTCGGCCAGTTCGATGATCGCCTGGATGACCGGCTGGAACTGTTCGTGGCCGAAGGTGACGGCGCCGAGCATGATGTCCTCGGACAACTCGTGCGCCTCGCTCTCGACCATCAGCACGCCCTCGGTGGTGCCGGCCAGCACCAGGTCGAGCGTCTTGTCCTCCAATTGCGTCGCCGTCGGGTTCAGCACGTACTGGCCGTCGATATAGGCGACGCGGGCGGCGGCGACCGGGCCGAAGAACGGGATGCCGGACAGCGTCAGCGCCGCCGAGCAGCCGACCAGCGCCACCACGTCGGGATCGTTCTCCAGGTCATGGCTGAGCACGGTGGCGATCACCTGGACCTCGTTGCGGAAGCCGGGCGGGAACAGCGGGCGCAACGGGCGGTCGATCAGGCGGCTGGTCAGCACCTCCTTCTCCGTCGGGCGGCCCTCGCGCTTGAAGAAGCCGCCGGGGATCTTGCCGGCGGCGAAGGTCTTCTCCTGATAGTTGACCGTCAGCGGGAAGAAATCCTGGCCCGGCTTCACGTTGCGCGCGCCGACCACCGTGCAGAGCACGATGGTGTCGCCGTAGCGGGCCAGCACGGCGCCGTCGGCCTGCCGGGCCATCTTGCCGGTCTCCAGGGTCAGCGTGCGGCCGCCCCACTGGATCTCTTTGCGGAAGTGATTGAACATCGTCTCGTCCTTGGTTGGACGCGACCGGGGCGGGCGGCAGCAGGGCATCCGGGTCGGATCGCGCAAAGACGGCGTCTCGGGCGGCATGGAGGGCGGTCTGCACTGGTGGGCACAGCCGCGAGCCATGTGGCCGAAGCCGCCGTCCAACATCCGCGCGAACTCGGCGGCCGGACCGGCACTCTGTCATCCCGCCGCTGATCGCGGTGGAACCCCGCGTCCCATGACGCAAGGGCATCGTGCCAGAAGCGGCTTACGGCCACCCCTGGCACGCGGTCATCGGCGCAGGCTGAGGCGGCCGATCAGTGTTGCGTAGCGCGCGTGGTCCTTGCGCTTCAGGTAGTCGAGCAGGCGCCGGCGACGGCCCACCAGCATCAGCAGGCCGCGACGGCTGTGGAAATCCTTCGCGTGGGCCTTGAGGTGCTCGGTGAGCGTGGTGATGCGCTCGGTGATGAGCGCCACCTGCACTTCGGGACTGCCGGTGTCGGCGGTGCCGGTGGCATAATCGGTGATCAGCGCCGCACGGCGCTCCAGGGTCATCGACATCGCATACTCCTGATAAGGGTGGGAGGGTGCGCGTGCGGCTACAGCAGCCGTTCGGGGCGGAGCCAGCCATTTTCCAGCCGGCAGAGTCCGATCACGCGGCTCCCCGCCATGGCGCGCGCCACCCCGCCGTCGGGGTTGGCGGCCCGTGGAATGCGACCCATCAGATCGACCAGGCTGATGGCCTGTCCGTGCGAAAGGTCGGAGGCTTCCGCCTCGGTCAAGGCCAGCGCCGGGATGTCGGCCAGCGCGGTCGCGACCGGAAGCAGGAAGTCCGGGGAAGCCGGCGTGCTATCCTCCCCCCGCTCCAGTTTGTCCAGCATAATCGCTTGCGCTTCCAGAAACGGTCCGACCCGCAACCGGCGCAGGGCGGCGACATGGCCCACGGTGCCGCAGGCGCGGGCCAGGTCGCGGGCCAGGCTGCGCATATAGACGCCCTTGCCCGACTGGACCTCGAAGATCGCGGTCTCCGCGTCTACCCGCTCGATCAGCTCGAAACGGTCGACACGGGCGGGCCTCGCCTCCAGCACCGGCGCATGGCCGGCGCGGGCGAGGTCGTAGGCGCGCTCGCCGGCGATCTTGATGGCGGAGTAGACCGGCGGGATCTGCATGATGTCGCCGATGAACGCGGGTAGGGCGGCGGCCAGTGCCGCGTCGTCCGGGCGCACCGCCGAGGTTTCGATCACCGCGCCGTCGGCGTCGTCGGTGTCGCGCGCCTCGCCCAGGCGCAGCGTGAAGCGGTACACCTTGGTGCCGTCCATCACATAGGGCACCGTCTTGGTCGCCGCCCCGAACGCCACCGGCAGCAGCCCGGTCGCCAGCGGGTCGAGCGTGCCGCCGTGTCCGGCCTTCTGCGCGTCGAACCAGCGGCGGACGCGGTTGACCACATCGGTGCTGGTCAGCCCGGCCGGCTTGTCCACGATCAGCCAGCCGTCGAGCGGCAGGCCACGCGGCTTGCGATGTCGCATCTGGATGGAACTCAGTCTTGGTCGCTGGCAGGGGGGCTTGGTTGATCGCTGCCCAGGTCGCGCGCCACGGTGGGCTGGCGCAGCAGGCCATCCACATACATCGCATAGTCGATGCTGGTGTCGGCCTGGAACGACAGGTCCGGCGCCACGCGCAGACGCAGCGCCTTGGCCACCTGCACGCGTAGGAACGGGGCCGCGCGGCGCAACGCCGGCAGCTTCTCGGCCACATCGGAACGTCCGAGCCGCGTCACGAACGCGGTGGCGCGCTTCAGGTCCGGACCGATCCGCACCTCGGTCACGGTGACGATGATGTCCTTCAGCTCGTGGTCATGCACCTCGCCGCGCCCGAAGATGCCGGAAAGCACGTGGCGGATTTCCTCCGCCACGCGCAACTGCCGCTGCGACGGCGCGCGGGCGGCGAGGGCGGCGCTCGGCCGCGTCAACCAGGCACCATCTCGACATCGAAGCACTCCACCACGTCGCCCTCGCGCAGGTCGTTGTAGTTGGCGAACGACAGCCCGCACTCGTAGCCGCGCGCCACCTCGCGCACGTCGTCCTTGAAGCGCTTCAACTGCGTCAGCTCGCCATTGTGGATCACCACGTTGTCGCGCAGCAGGCGGACGCCGGCGCCGCGCTTGACCAGCCCGTCCGTGACCATGCAGCCGGCAACCTTGCCGGTCTTGGTGATGTCGAACACCTTGCGGATCTCGGCATACCCCAGGAACCGCTCGCGCGCCTTGGGCGCCACCTTGCCGCGCACCAGCTTCTCGATGTCGTCCACGACCTCGTAGATGATCGAGTAGTAGCGGATATCCACGCCGTCGCGCTTGGCCAGATCGCGCGCCTGGCTGGTGGCGCGGACGTTGAAGGCGATGATGACGGCGGCGCTGGCGCGGGCCAGTTGCACGTCGCTCTCGGTGATCTGGCCGACCGTGGAGTTCAGCACGCGCACGCGCACCTCCTCATGCGCCAGCCGCAGCACGGTGAGTTGCAGCGCTTCGGCGCTGCCCTGCACGTCGGCCTTGATGACGACGGCCACTTCCTTCTGCACGCCGGCCTGGATGCGGGCCAGCATCTCGTCGAGCGTGCCGCGCGCGGCGGTGGCCACGCCGGCGGCCCTGTCGCGCGTCTTGCGCTGGCGGAACTCGCTGATCTCGCGCGCCCGCGCCTCGGTCTCGACCACCACGAACGGCTCGCCGGCGCTCGGCACGCCGGCCAGTCCCAGCACCTCGACCGGGGTCGAGGGCGCCGCGTAGTCGAGCGGCTTGCCGCGATCGTCGAGCATGGCGCGCACGCGGCCCCACTCGGCGCCGGCGACGACGATATCGCCGGTGAACAGCGTGCCCTTCTGCACCAGCACGGTGGCGACCGGGCCACGGCCGCGATCCAGCCGGCTCTCGATCACGCTGCCCTCGGCGGCGCGATCCGGGTTGGCCTGCAGGTCGAGGATTTCCGCTTGCAGCAGGATCGCCTCTTCCAACTTGTCGAGGCCGGTGCGCTTGGTCGCGGAAACCTCCACGTCCTGCGTCTCGCCGCCCATCTCCTCCACCACGATGTCGTGCTGGAGCAACTCCTGGCGCACCCGGTTCGGGTTGGCGTCGGGCTTGTCCATCTTGTTGATGGCGACGATCACCGGGGCGCCGGCGGCGCGGGCGTGCTTGATCGCCTCGATGGTCTGCGGCATCACGCCGTCGTCGGACGCCACCACCAGCACC
>JAYTQW010000469.1:0-4527 GCA_043746535.1 Rhodospirillales bacterium | reverse complement strand
CCTGATCCAGCCGGGCGGCGCTGTAGCGGACCACGTGCAGCACCGGGCCGAACACCTCGCGCGTCAACTGCGCGGCGGAGTCCAGCGCGAAGGCGCGCGGGGCGAAGAAGCTGCCATGGGCGCAGGCGGCCGGCAGCGCCAGCTCGAACAGCGGCCTGCCGGCGCCGGCGGCATAGTGCGCCAGGCCGTCGCGGGCGGCGGCGTCGATCACCGGGCCGATGTCGGTGGCGGGATCGAGCGGGTCGCCGATCACCAGCGTCTCGGCGGCGCCACGCAGCATCGCGAGCATCCGGTCGGCGACGCTGTCCTGCACGCAAAGCAGCCGCAACGCCGAGCAGCGCTGGCCGGCGGAACCGAACGCGCCGGTCAGCACGTCGGCCACCACCTGCTCGGGCAGCGCCGAGCTGTCGGCGATCATGGCGTTGATGCCGCCCGTCTCGGCGATCAGCGGCAACAGCGGCCCGGGCCGGGCGGCCAGCGCGCGGGCAATCGACTGGCCGGTGTCGGTGCCGCCGGTGAACGCCACGCCGGCGATGCGCGAATCGGACACCAGTGCCGCACCCAGGCGACCGTCGCCGCAGACCAGCCGCAGCGAGTCGCGCGGCACCCCGGCCTGATGCAGCAACGCGACCGCGCGGGCGGCCACCAGCGGCGTCTGCTCGGCGGGCTTGGCGGCGACCGCGTTGCCGGCGGCGAGGGCCGCTGCAACCTGGCCGGTGAAGATGGCGAGCGGGAAGTTCCACGGCGAGATGCAGGCGAACACGCCGCGCCCGCCCAGCGCCCAGGTGTTGCGCTCGCCGGTCGGGCCGGGCAGCTCGCGCTCGCCCACGAAGTCGGCGCGGGCGCGGGCGGCGTAGTAGCGGCAGAAATCGGCGGCCTCGCGGATTTCGGCATGGCCGTCGGCCAGGGTGCGGCCAGCCTCGCGCGCCAGCAGGAACAGCAGTTCGGCGCGGTTCTGTTCGATCAGGTCGGCGGCGCGGTCCAGCACCGTGGCCCGGTGCGCGCCACCGGCCTCGTCCCAGCCGCGCCAGCCACGCGCCAGGGCGGCGAGATGGCCGTCCAGTTCGGCGGCCGTGGCGTCGGGCGCCACGCCGACCAGCCGGCGCAGGTCGGCGGGATCGCGCACCTCGCGCCGCTCGCCGGCGCCGGGCAGGGATGGCGGCAGCGGCGTCGCCATGATGGCGGCCAGCGCGGGGCCGGCGCTGGCGCGGTCGGCGAGGTCGAGGCCGCGCGAGTTGGCGCGGTCGGGGTACAGCGCCGGCGGCAGCGGGATGCGCGGGTTGCGGCCAGCGCCCACCTCACGCAGCCGGATGGCCGGGTCGGCCACGATCGCCTCCTCCGGCACCGCCGGGTCCACCAGGCGATGCACGAAGCTGGTGTTGGCGCCGTTCTCCAGCAGCCTTCGCACCAGGTAGGCAAGTAGGTCCTCGTGCGAGCCGACCGGGGCATAGACGCGCACCGGCACGGCGGGGCCGACCAGGCGGTCGTACAATGCCTCGCCCATGCCGTGCAGGCGCTGCATCTCGAACTCGCGGCCGTCGGCGAGTTCCAGGATGGTGGCCAGCGAGTGCGCGTTGTGGGTGGCGAAGGCGGGGCGGATCGCCTCGCCACGGTCCAGCATCCGCCGCGCGCAGGCGATCCACGACACGTCGGTGGCGGCCTTGCGGGTGAACACCGGGTAGTCGGCGTGGCCCTGGACCTGCGCGTGCTTGATTTCGGTGTCCCAGTAGGCGCCCTTCACCAGCCGCGCCGGGATGCGATGGCCGGTGCGGACGCCTAGGTCGGCGACCCAGTCCACCAGCCGCAGCGTCCGTTTCTGATACGCCTGGAGGGCAAGCCCCAGCCCGTCCCAGCCGTCCAGCCGGGGGTCCGCCAGGACGGCTGCGAAAATGTCGAGGCTGATGTCCAGGCGCTCGGCCTCCTCGGCGTCCATCGTGAGGCCGACATCGGCGCGCCGAGCCTCGACGGCGAGATCGGTGAGGCTGGCGATCAGCGCGGGGCCGCAGCGACCCTGTTGCAACGGCTCGTAGCGCGGGTGCAGGGCGGACAGCTTGACCGACACGCCGGGCCCCTCGACCGGGCCGCCGCCGGCGCGCCCGACGCTGCCGATGGCGTCGCGGTAGGCGGCGAAGTAGCGCTCGGCGTCTGCCTGCGTGCGCGCCGACTCGCCCAGCATGTCGAAGCTGTAGCGCCAGCGGCGGCCGTCGCTGCCGGCGGCGCGCGACAATGCCTCGCCGATGGTGCGGCCCATCACGAACTGCCTGGCCAGCACGCGCATGCCCCGGCGCAAGGCGGTGCGGATCACCGGCTCGCCCAGCCGATGCACCAGCCGGCCGATGGCGCTGGGGACGCCGCGCGCGTCGGGATCGTCGAGCGCCAGCACGCGGCCGGTCAGCATGAACGCCCAGGCGGAGGCGTTGACCGCCATGCTGTCGGCCTGGCCCAGATGCGACTGCCAATCGGCCTGCCCGATGCGGTCGTCGATCAGCGCGTCGGCGGTGCTGGCGTCGGGAATGCGCAATAGCGCCTCGGCCAGGCATAGCAGCGCCACGCCCTCGCGCGTGCCGAGTCCGAACTCCTTCAGGAAATCGGTGACATCGGCGCCGGGCCTGTGGGCGGCGCGGGCGGCGCGGACCAGCGCGCGGGCACGGCCATCGACGCGCGCGGCGATGTCGGGCGGCAGGGTCGCGGCAGCCAGCACGCGCGCCACCACGTCCGCTTCGGGCGCGCGGTACAGGGCCTGCATGGCGGTGCGGTCGTCGCGGGGCGGCAGGGCGTCCGGCATGGTCCGGTCTTTCGGGTCAGGGCCGTATTAGTCGGCGCGCGGCCGGCCGCCGGCAAGCCCCACCGCGACCGTGCCCGCCTGCGTGCCGCGCGCGAGGGCGGCGGGCAGGTCCGCGCCGGCCAGATGCGCCACCAGGAAGCCGGCCAGAAAGGCGTCGCCCGCGCCTGTGGTGTCGTGCGCGGCCACGGTTTGCGCCGGCACCCGCACCCACTCGCCGCCGGCCGACGCGCCGGCGCCATCCGGCCCGGCGGTGACGACGCGGACCGGGTAGGCGGCCTTGCCCAGCACCGCGGCCTCGTCGGCGTTGCTGAAGCAGATCGCCGCGGCCTCGGTCCAGGCACGGAAGGCATCCGCGCCGGCGTGGCGCAGGAACGCAGCCGACCCGCCATCGACGCTGACGCCGAGGCCGCGTCGCCTCGCCGCCGCCATCAGCGCCATCGCCGCCGCACGCGGACCCGGCTCGAACAGCGCATAGCCGGAGACGTGCAGCCAGCGCCGACCGTCCATCAGCGCGGGCGGCAGGTCGGCGGCACTCAGGTGCCGGTTGGCGCCTCGGTCGGTGTAGAAGCTGCGTTCGCCATCCGGCGCGATGATGGCGACGATCATGCCGGTGGGGCGATGCGCGTCGGCGGCGAGATGCGCGCGGACCCCGGCGGCGTGGAAGGCGGCGACCTGGGCGGCGTGGTCGGCGGCCCCGACGCGGCCCGCGAACGCCACCGGCGCTCCGAGATGCGCCAGCCAGCACGCCTGGTTGGCCCCGGCCCCGCCCGGGCTGGGACGGATGTCACTCGGGCAGTCGCTGCCGCCGACCAACGGGCCGGACGGGCGCACGATCACGTCGGTGATCACGTCGCCGACCACCAGGATCATGCGAGTCGCGCGAGTTCCACGGCGATGCCGGCGGCGAGCCGCGCATTGTGGCGAACCAGGGCGATGTTGGCCGCCAGGCTGCCGCCCTGGGTCAGCTCGACGATGCGGCCGAGCAGGAACGGCGTCAGCGCCTTGCGGGTGATGCCGCGCGCCGCCGCCTCGGCGACCGCGCGGGCGATGGTGGCCTCGATCTCCGCCGCGTCCAGCGCGTGCTCGGGCGGGATCGGGTTGCCGACCAGCAGGCCGCCAGGCAGGCCGAGGCGGCGCTGCGCCGCGATCAACGCGGCGATCTCGGCGGCGCTGTCGCAGCGGTGGTCCACCCTCTCGCCGCTGCTGCTTGCATAGAAGGCGGGAAAATGGCCGGTCTGGTAGCCGACCACCAGAACGCCCTGTGTTTCCAGCACTTCCAGCGTCTTGGGAATATCGAGGATCGACTTCGCGCCGGCGCAGACCACGCAGACCGGCGACTGGCCGAGTTCGAGCAGGTCGGCGGACACGTCGAAACTGTCCTCCGCCCCGCGATGCACGCCGCCGATGCCGCCGGTGGCGAACACGCGGATGCCGGCGCGGGCGGCGATGAACATGGTGGCGGCAACCGTGGTGCCGGCAATGCCGCCACGCGCCAACGCCACCGGCAAGTCGCGCCGCGACGCCTTCATGGCCGCATGGCCGTCGCGCGCGATCCGCTCCAGCGTCGCCGCGTCCAGCCCGACCAGAACCTCGCCACCAGCCACGGCGATGGTGGCGGGCGTGGCCCCGGCATCGCGGACCACCTGTTCCACGCCGCGCGCCATCTCCGCATTGGCCGGATAAGGCATCCCATGCGTGATGATGGTCGACTCGAGCGCCACGACGGCACGGCCATTGCCGAG
>JAYTQW010000468.1:0-3588 GCA_043746535.1 Rhodospirillales bacterium | reverse complement strand
CGAGACCGGCACCACCACCTCGCGCCCGCCGTTCACGCCGGTGTCGATCGGCGCGCTGGCCGGCCACCATCGCGGCCGCGCCTTCCGCCCCACCAGGCTGCCGCCCACGCATCATTGGGCCTGCGCGCTGGACGCCGTGTTCGTCGAGGCCGGCCCGTGGCTGCGCGCGTCGCATTACCCGAGGCCGGGCGAGGCCAACTGGATGGTGTCGTGCAACCGCGAGGTGGCGGCGGTGCGGCAGGCGGTCGGCCTGTGCGACGTGACCACGCTCGGCAAGATCGACGTGCAGGGAGCGGACGCGATGCGCCTCCTGGGCCTGATCTACGCCAACGGCGTCGACACCCTCGCGGTCGGGCGGGTGCGCTACGGGTTGATGCTGCGCGAGGACGGGTTCGTCATGGACGACGGCACCGTGGCCCGGCTCGGCCGCGAGCATTTCATCGTCACCACCACCACGGCCCACGCGGTCGACGTGTTCCGCCACATGGAGCACGCGCGGCAGTGGCTGTTCCCGGCGCTGGACGTGCAACTGGCCTCCGTCACCGAGCAGTGGGCGCAACTCGCCATCGCCGGCCCCCGGAGCCGGGATGTGCTGACGCGACTGGTGGACGCGCCGTTCGACCTGTCCAACGCCGCCTTCCCCTACATGGCGGCGGCCGAGCTGACCGTCTGCGGCGGCGTGGCCGCACGGCTGTTCCGCATCTCGTTCTCCGGCGAGCTGGCCTATGAGCTGGCGGTGCCGGCGCGCTATGGCGATGCGCTGGCGCGGCGGGTGATGCAGGCGGGCGCCGAGTTCGGCATCGCGCCGTACGGGCTGGAGGCGCTGGGCGTGCTGCGCATCGAGAAGGGGCATCCGGCCGGAGCCGAGCTGAACGGCCAGACCACCGCGCACGACCTGCGTCTGGACCGGCTGCTGTCCAAGCGCCGCGACTTCATCGGCCGCGCCATGGCCGCGCGCCCGGTGCTGACCGATCCCGGCCGCGAGACCCTGGTCGGCCTGCGCCCGGTCGACCGCCGCTCGCCCCTGCGCGCCGGGGCGCACCTGCTGCCGCAGGGCGTGGCGGCGAACCCGGCCAGCGACCACGGCCATATCACGTCGGCGGCCTACTCGCCGACGCTGGGCCACTGGATCGGGCTGGGGTTGCTGCGCGGTGGCGCCGCGCGGATGGGCGAGACGGTTCGCGCCTATGATGCGTTGCGCGGCCACGACGACCTGGCCGAGGTGGTCGGCCCGGTGTTCGTCGACCCGGCGGGGGAGCGGCTGCGTGGATGATGTTTCGTTGCGGGCGCGCTCGGCGCTGGAAGGCGTGCTGCGGCCCGGCCGTCAGGGCGCGGCATCCGGCCCACCCGGCGTCACCGTGCGCGAGTGGATGCCCGCGGGCGTCGCCAGCCTCGCCGTGCGGCGTGGGCAGGAGGCGGTGTTGCCTGCAATGCTGGGCGGCCTCGGCCTGACGCTGCCGAACCGCCCCGGCTGGACCGAGGGCGGCGGGCTGAACGCGGTCTGGAACGGGCCTGGGCGCTGGCTGGTGTTCGGCGGGCCGGACGTGGTGGCGCTGTTGGGCGCGCGCGTCGGCTCCATCGCCGCGATCACCGACCAGACCGACGCGCGCGTGCTGCTGCGCGTGTCCGGCCCGCGCGTGCGCGACATGCTGGCGAAGGGCATCGCCATCGACCTGCACCCGCGCACGTTCGGGCCGCGCGACGCCGCATCGACCACGGTGGCGCACGTTGTCGTGCAGTTCTGGCAACTCGACGACGCGCCCAGCGACGATTTGCCCAGCTACGATCTGGCGGCGCCGCGCGGATTTGCCGGCAGCCTGGTCGAGTGGCTGGTGGCCGCCGCGGCTGAATACGGGCTGGAGATACTGCCGCCGCTTGATTAGTTCCCCTCCGCGCGCAACAACGCCCTGCCAAATGCATTATAATAGCGTTATGGACCGGGGCAAACCTATGCATCAACAGAATTGTATTGCGACCAGTATCGTTCTGGACGACGTGGACGAGGCCACCGACTTTCCCTCGGTCGGCGGTAGTTCGGCATCCGATGATTTCCAAATGGTATATTGGCGCTGCGTTGCCCTGTGCTTGTCGACGGCGCGCACGCACAACCCGGATACGCCGCTGCTGCTGTTCTCCAACGTCGCGGTCGAGACGGCGGCACCGGCCGAGATCGTCGCCCAGTTGCGCGCGGTGGGCGTCACCTTCGTGCGGCTGCCGCTCAGCTACCGCCTGCCCAAGGGCAGCGTCTCGCGCTGGGGCAACGTGTTCTACGTGCTCGACATCATCCGCTATTTCGTCAAGGAACTGCCCTACGACGCGCTGGTGATGACCGACGCCGATTGCCTGTGGCGGCGTCCGGTCACGGCGTTGGCCGACAAGCTGGAGGCGCAGGGCTGCCTGCTGTACTCGCTGCGGCCCGAGGACCAGAAGGCCTACGAGGGCGACGTGCTGATCAACGGCATGTCGCGCCGCAAGATGCTGGGCGTGCTGGAGGAGGTGTTCTCCCGCCGGCTGGACGCGGCCCCGCCGCATAACGGCGCCGAACTGTTCGCCGCCACCCGCGCCTACTGCCAGCGCGTGCTGCCGCAACTGCCGGCGCTGTGGGCCTATGCCTGCAACCACGCCGGCGAGGCGGACGGCATCAAGACCGAGGAGCACCTGCTCAACATCCTGGCCTGGGCCAACGACGTGCCGTCGTACGGCGCCAACGAGTTCATCCGCCGGCTGTGGACCAACTTCGCCGACGTAAACCTGCGCCCCGCCGACATGGACCTGATGATCTGGCATATCCCGGCGGAGAAGAAGTTCGGTTTCCGCCGCATGTGGGACGCCTTCGTCGCCTCCGGCCGCCCGTGGGGCAGCCTGTCGCCGCAGGAGGTCAACGCCACCGGCGCCGTCTGGATGGGAGTTCCCGGCCGCAGCATGCGCAAGCTGCGGCAGGATGTGTTCCAGAAGATCGGCGAGAAGGCTGGCGGGCGGCTGAGCGCGTTGCGGCGGGCTGGAGGGTGATGGGGTGACAGGCGCCAGGCGTGGCGCCGCTTGTAGGATGCCATCGAAAATTGAACACCAAACGTAAGTAAGATAGCGGCGGCTGAGAGTTGGTCTGGATCAAGGCAGACGGCACCGCCGTGCGGCGCAGGTTGTGATTCTATTGGCGTTTCCACACGGATCGGTATGGTTGGGCGCGCTGGCGGTGACAGCGGCGTCCGCTTGCGCTGTGCCGTGGTCGAGTGGGCGTGGCGCGTGGTGGGAGAGTGGCCGGATGCAATGGAACCTCGGCTTGTTCATGCTGCTCAACGCACCGGCGCGGCCCTCGGCCGGCATGCTGTGGGCTGTGGAACTCGCCGCAAACGCCCCTCTGCTGCTGACCCCGGCGCTGCTGACCGCGCTGTGGGTCTGGGGCGCGCCGGGGCGGCGCCCGGCGTTGCTGGCGGTGGCCGCCAGCCTGTTCGTGGGGCAAGGCCTGAACTGGCTGCTCGGGCAGGCTTGGTACGAGCCGCGTCCGTTCATGGCCGGCATCGGCCACACCTGGATCGAGCATGTCGCCGACAACGGATTTCCCAGCGACCACGCGACCCTGGCCTGGGG
>JAYTQW010000467.1:0-4724 GCA_043746535.1 Rhodospirillales bacterium | reverse complement strand
CCTCAAGTTCGCCATCACCCCGTTCGCCTCGCGCCAGTTCATCAACCACGGCCACATCACCGTGAACGGCAAGCGCGTCAACATCCCGAGCTACCTGGTCCAGGACAACGACGTGATCGAGGTCAAGGAGAAATCCAAGCAGCTCGCGGTGCTGCTGGACGCCAGCCAGAGCGGCGAGCGCGACGTGCCGGAGTACATGGAGGTGGACCACCGCGCCATGAAGGGCCGCTTCATGCGCGCGCCGAAGTTCTCCGACGTGCCGTTCCCGGTGCAGATGGAGCCGAACCTGGTGGTCGAGTTCTACTCGCGCTGAGCAATCAGCCCCATCTACCAGCGGCCCGTCCTCGTGGCGGGCCGTTTCTGTTTCCGCCGAGCGAGAGGATGCCATGATGGACCCGGTGTTGGTCGAAGTCACCCGTGGCGCGCGGGTCGAGAGCGCCCATCGCGGTGCGGTCGTGGTGCTCGATGCCCAGGGCGGCGTCGCCTTCGCGGCGGGCGATGTGGACCAGGCGGTGTACCCGCGCTCGGCGGTCAAGGCGTTGCTGGCGTTGCCGCTGGTGGAAACCGGGGCCGCCGACCGGCTCGGCCTGACCGAGGCGGAGGTTGCCCTGGCCTGCGCCTCGCACGCCGGCGAGCCGGTCCATGTGGCCGGGGCCGCCAGCATGCTGGCCCGCGCCGGGCGGGATGTCTCGACCCTGGAATGCGGCGTGCATTGGCCGGGCAAGGAGCTGGCCAGCCGCGCGCTGGCGGCGTCCGGCGGGCAGCCGACGGCGTTGCACAACAACTGCTCGGGCAAGCATTCCGGCTTCATCTGCCTGGCCTGCGACCAGGGCCACGATCCGAAGGGCTACGTCCATCCCGAGCATCCAACCATGCGTATGGTCACGGCGGCGCTGGCCGACACCACCGGGGCGACGCTGGATGACCGCAACCGCGCCACCGACGGCTGCTCGATCCCCACCTACGCGATCCCGCTGCGCGCCCTGGCGCTGGCATTCGCGCGCTTTGCCGACGGCGAGGGTTTCGCGCCCGATCGCGCCGCAGCCGCCGCGCGCATCCGGGCCGCCGTGGCCGCGCACCCGATCATGGTTGGCGGTACGGAGTCGTTCGACACCCAGTTGATGACCGCGATGGGCGCGCGCGTGTTCAGCAAGGCGGGCGCGGAGGGGGTGTGGTGCGCTTCCATCCCCGAACTCGGCCTGGGTGTCGCGGTCAAGTGCGACGACGGCGCCGGACGCGCGGCCGAGATCGCCACCGGGGCCGTGCTGCGCCGCCTGTTGCCGGACGCCGAGGCGCTGGCGCCGTTTGCGGCCCGCACCCTGCGCAACTGGAACGGCATCGAGGTCGGCGCCATCCGTCCGGCGGCGGCGCTCGTTGCATGACCGATACCGCGACCGAGATCGAGCGGCGGCGCACCTTCGCCATCATCTCCCACCCGGACGCCGGCAAGACCACGCTGACCGAGCGGCTGCTGCGGGCCGGCGGCGCGATCCAGATGGCCGGCAACGTGCGCGCCAAGGGCGAGCGGCGGCGCACGCGGTCGGACTGGATGGGGATCGAGCGCGACCGCGGCATCTCCGTGGTGACTTCGGTGATGACGTTCGAGTATGCCGGCTGCGTGTTCAATCTGCTGGATACTCCGGGACACGAGGACTTCTCCGAGGACACCTACCGCACGCTGACCGCAGTGGATGCCGCCGTCATGGTGATCGACGCCGCCAAGGGCATCGAGGCGCGCACGCGCAAGCTGTTCGAGATCTGCCGGCTGCGCGACATCCCCATCCTGACCTTCATCAACAAGATGGACCGCGAGGCGCAGGACCCGTTCGCGCTGCTGGACGAGGTGTCGCAGGCGCTGGCGCTCGACACCGCGCCGGTGACGTGGCCGATCGGCCGCGCGTCGGAGTTCGCCGGCACCTACGACGTGCTCAACCGCGAGGTCCACACCACCGTCGCCCTGGCGCAGTCGGACCCGCGCATGATCGCCCTCGGCGAGGAGCTCGATCTGGTGCGCGCCGCCCTGCCGGAGTTCGACCGCGCGGCGTTCATGGAGGGGCATCTGACGCCGGTGTTCTTCGGCAGCGCCATCCGCGAGATCGGCGTCGCCGACCTGCTCGACGGCCTCGCGGCGTATGGCCCGCGCCCGCGCTCGCAGCCGGCCGACACGCGGGTGGTGGAGGCGAGCGAGGCGGGGCTGACGGCGCTGGTGTTCAAGATCCAGGCCAACATGGACCCCAACCACCGCGACCGCATCGCCTTCGCCCGCGTCTGCTCCGGCAAGCTGGTGCGCGGGATGCGGCTGAAGCAGGTGCGCACCGGCAAGCTGATCCCGCTGCACGCGCCGCAGTTCTTCTTCGCCCGCGACCGCCAGTTGGCGGAGGAGGCGTATGCCGGCGATGTGGTCGGCATCCCCAACCACGGCACGCTGCGCATCGGCGACACGCTGAGCGAGAACGAGGACATCAACTTCGTCGGCGTGCCGTATTTCGCCCCGGAAATCCTGCGCCGGGTGCGGCTGGACGACGCCATGAAGGCGAAGAAGCTGCGTCAGGCGTTGCAGGAGCTGGCCGAGGAGGGGGTGGTGCAGCTGTTCCGCCCGCAGGACGGCAGCCCGCCTATGGTGGGCGTGATCGGCACCTTGCAGTTGGACGTACTGCAGGCGCGGCTGATCGGCGAGTATGGCGTGTCGATCGGCTTCGAGACGCCGCCATTCGCGCTGGCCCGCTGGGTGTCGGGCGAGAAGGGGCCGCTGGCGCGCTTCGTCGAGGGCCAACGCAACGCCATGGCCGACGACGTGGACGGCGACCCGGTGTTCCTGGCCAGCAGCGCGTTCATGATGCGGCGCACGACGGACCTGCATCCCGCCCTCACGTTCCGCGACATCAAGGATTTCCGGGCGCAGAAGACGGCGGCTTGAGGCGGCGATTGCTGATTATTTGTAATGAGTATGTTGGCATAAACAGTAGAGTTGGCTAACGTCCGTGCTGTCGGCAGGGCGGTGGAACCATGAGTCTGTTCGGTAAGAACGCGCAAACCCGGCTGGATGACATCGTGGCGACGGTGGTGGCCCGTGTGCCGCCGCAGGAACAGGCGGCTGTCGGCGCGTTCATCCGGGCCAGGATGGCGGCATTGAGCGGAGCCACCCGGACAGGTATCCAGACGTATTCGGACAGCCTCAGCATGTCGACCATCAAGGGCACGACAAATGAGGCCGACCGCGAGCGGCGGCGGGCGCTGATGGTGCTGGAGCCATTGAAGGCGAATGGGCGGACTGCGCAGGCGATCCGCGCGCTGACCACCGGGGATGTCATCCTCGACCTGAACGAGATGATCGCGAGGGTGCGGCTGGCGGCGGATGGCGGCAATGGCCATGGCCTGCGCCTGCACGCGGTCTTTCGCACCGACCTGCAAGGCGCGCCGGAGGCATGGCTCGGCCAAAACCGGCTGCTGCTCGGCAATATTGCCAACGATGACGCGGCGTATTTCAACTACAAGATCGGCACCGACACCTACATGGTCAACCGCACGGCGCCGGGGGACGCACCCGCCGCCTACCGGTTCGACGCGGTGAGCGTGCCGGCGGTGCTGTGGTACAACGTGCCGGGCCGAACCAGGCAGGCGGCAGCCGGCTCGTTCGCCGGGATCGTCGGCACCGAACTCACTGGCGGGGCGACCGCGATGGTCTCGACCCAGTTCAGTGGCTGCGCGTTCTGCTTTAAGGTGGTGGGCGGGCGCATCTTCGCCGCACACATCATGCCCAACGACAACGACCCGTACGATGCGAGCGGCGCCGTCGCGGGCGGCAGCAGAGGCTTGGCGCAGCAACTGGCTGGCCTGGTGGCCCCGATCGCCGGCGGCAATTTCGCCGCCCCATGCCCAGCCGGCGGCACATTCTACGTCTATGGCCGTGGTTTCTCGAACATGCCCGGACATCCCGGCGGTTACCCGATGAATGCCGGCCCAATCAATGCCTACATGAATATATTCGGGAACTACAGCCACGGGGCGTGGCGGATTTACTCGCAATACGTGGTGGACAGAGTGTTCACGGTGACGCGCCTGCTGTAGCGACGACCGCCGGCGGTTGCAGCCTGGTGTCCAGCGCGAACCGTTCCTGCGAGCGCAGCATGTATGCGCCGGCCGCGTCGGTGCCGATGAACAGCAGGTTCCAGCTATGGCTGGACACCGCGCTGGGGATCAGCACGAAGCGGTGGCGGGCCAGTAGCGCATCGCCGAACGCCTGTTGGCCGGCGCTGGGCATTCCCGGCCGCAGCCAGTTCGGGTTCGGCACCGCGTCCGGCTCCACCACATGCACGCGCGCGGCATCGCCCAGCGTCACGGCGGTCAGCACATGCGCCACCGTGTCGAGCGGCCTGAAACCCTTGTGGACGGCGACCTCCAGGATCGCGGTGGCCGGGTCGATTGAGCAATAGACCGCGCGCACGCCTCGGCTGTTCCAGCGGCCGCCGACCCGCCACGCGCCCTCGCCGCTATCCCAGCCGGCGGCGAACCGCGCCTCGTCCAGCCGCCAGCCGACCAGTTCGCCACGGCCGAGCGGCGGAGGCAGCGGCGTCACGCATAGACGCCGTATTCGAGCCGGGTCAGGAAATCCTCCACCATCGCCACCCCGGCCGGCGTCGCCAGCAGGTCGATCGGGCAACGCTGGTCGAGGCCGATGGCCGGGCGATCCAGCCACTGTTCGGCCTCGTCCTGGGAGCCGAATA
>JAYTQW010000466.1:0-3572 GCA_043746535.1 Rhodospirillales bacterium | reverse complement strand
GAGGCAGTGCAGCTCGCGGTCGCCTGAGCAACCAAGCCCAATCAAGCAAGGGACACATCCCATGGCCGTCTCCTTCATGACCGTCGCCTATGCCACGGTCGCCGTTGCCGGCATTGCCCTGTTCGCTGGCGGATCTGTGGCCGAGCGTTCCGCTGCGCTCCTGGCTCGCCCGGACGCCGGCAAGCCGGCAACGCCGGCCTACTCGGCGGCCTTGAACAAGCAGCTCGCCGCCTACGCGGCAGCGGTCGGGCCGCATGCCGCGCCTGCCACGGCGGAGGCCGCAGGCGTGACGCTCCGGTCCGTCGGCTTCGACCTGCCCTCCAGCGACCGCGACTTCCCGCCCGGGTCCGGTGCCGATCTGGTGGCGAACAACTGCCAGTCCTGCCACTCGCCCGGCATGATCCTGAACCAGCCGACCTTGACCCGCGCTGAATGGACCGGCGAGGTGAACAAGATGCTGCACACCTACAAGGCCCCGGTCTCCGAGGACGACGTGGCCGGGATCGTCACCTACCTGGCCAGCCTCAAGGTCGCGCCGTAGCCGGCCATCGTGATGGAATAATCCTGCACCGCGGCATTCATCCCATGCTGCCAGCTCTGCGCGCCCCCTTCCGAGGTACAAGATCATGCGTCCCAGCTGCCTTCTGCGAAGCCTTCCCGCCTGTGCTCTGCTGCTCGGCCTGGCAACCGGCGCCGTTGCGCAAGGCCAAGCATCGGCTGCCGACACGTTCGCATCCGTCATGCGGTCCGCCATGGCGCGGATGGACCGCGACATGATGACGCCAGCCAGCGGCGATGCGGATCGGGACTTCGCGACGATGATGATCCCGCATCACCAAGGCGCGGTCGAGATGGCGGAGGCGGAGTTGCGCTTCGGCCACGACCCGGTTCTGCGACGCTTGGCCCAGGGCATCATCGTCGAGCAACGGCAGGAGATCGCCGTGATGCGCCAGGCCATAGCGGCCCTGCCGCCCGCATCCGCCTCCGCGCCGGACAAGACCGCGATGCCCATGCATATTCATAAGGAACACTGACATGCCCCCCATTCTCTCGCGCGTCCGCCTCGCCACCCTGCTGTTGCTCGGCACAACTCTGGCCGCTCATGCCGGGCAAGCGCCATTCGCCGCCTCGGCGCCCGACATCCCCATCAGCGCGAAGGACCGCTTCTACACATCCGACCAGTTCTCCAACACCGTGTCCGTCATCGATCCGGTCGAGGGCAAGCTGCTGGGCGTCATCCGCCTGGGCGATCCCACGCCGGGCAACCTCAGCCCGCTCTACAAGGGGCAACTCCTGGTTCATGGCATGGGCTTCTCCCCGGATCGCAAGACGCTGGCCGTGATCTCCATCGGATCCAATTCGGTCAGCTTCATCGACACCGCGACCAACGCCGTGAAGCACGTCACCTATGTCGGGCGCTCCCCGCACGAGGCGTTCTTCACGCCGGATGGCAAGGAGGTCTGGGTCAGCGTCCGCGGCGAGGACTACATCGCCGTGCTGGACGGCGAGACGTTCGCGGAGAAAAGCCGCATCAAGGTTCCGAACGGCCCGGGCATGGTCATCTTCTCGCCCGACGGCAAACTCGGCTACCTCGTCAGCAGCTTCACGCCGGAAACCGTCGTGATCGCCACCGCAACCCACAAAATCGTCGGCCACGTGAAGCAGGAGAGCCCCTTCGCGCCGGACGTGGCCGCGACCCCGGACGGCAAGCAGGTCTGGCTGACGCTCAAAGACGTGGGCCGCACCATGGTGTTCAATGCCGTGGCCCCGTTCAAGGTGCTGAAGGTGCTCGACACCGGCCCGATCACCAACCACGTCAACATCGTCCGCAACGCGCATGGCCAGTTCGCCTATGTGACGGTGGGCGGCCTGAACCAGGTGAAGGTGTTCCGCACCGACGACTTCAGCCAGGTCGCGGCCATCGATGTGGGCGCGTTGCCGCATGGCATCTGGCCCTCGGGAGACGGCACCCGGGTCTATGTCGGGTTGGAAAACGCCGACGGCGCGGCGGTGATCGACACGGCCCTCAATACGGTGATCGCGACCATTCCCGTCGGGCAAGGGCCGCAGGGCGTGGCCTATGTGCCCGGCGCGGTGCCGGAAGGGCCGGGCACGCAGAACCTGCAGCCGTTGGGCGTGGCGGCCAACACGGCGCGCCTCACCCTCGGGGCGCCGGGGGGCGCGCCGGCCACGCAGGTCACGCTGTTCGACCAAGGGCTGGTGCAGGTGCTGCAGGCCGGCGCGACCGGGCTTGAGCCGCGCAAGCCCTATGTGCTGGCGCTGTCCGCCGAGGCGTCCGGTGGCGGTGTTCTGCAGCCCTTGGCGGCGTTCATGGCCAACCCGGCCGGCGCTGCGGTGGTCAACGCCATCGGGCCGATCCGTCAACTCGTGCGGGACGGCGCCGGCCCGGCCCGGCGCACCCTCGTCATCGCGCCTGGGACTGCCGCCGCGCATGGCGCGCCCGTGCAGGTCCAGCAGTGATTTCGAGGGCGGGCGCGGACAATCCGGCTCCGGCGGATGGCTGTGCCACGCTTGGGCTTCGACCAAATGAAAAAGGGGATCTTTTCGACCGGCATAAGCTGTCGTCCTGAATAGGCCTTGACCCAACAGTTGTGTCACCAGCCGCCACTTGATCATGTGAGAGCGTTGATGCGGGTGGCCATGTCGAGTTCGAAGCGGCCGTAGGGGTTGACGTGTCCCCAGAACAGCGGCGTCAGGGCATGGAAGTCTCGTGCATTGAGCCGGCCCTTCCACTGCGGTCTGACGAGCACCTGCTGGACCATGAGGGTATTCACGTAGACCATGCAGTTCTACAGCAGGTGCAGGCTGAGCATGCTCAATTCCTGGTTCTCGCGGCGGTTGCTGGAGAACTCGCCATGGCGGGCGAAGAAGATGAAGTCGTTGGCGGAGTTCCACTGCTCGACGACGTTCAATCCGTCGTTGATTTCGCGCCGCAGCGCCTGGTCGGCCAGGTAGCGGGCCAGGAAGGTGGTTTTCGCGGCCTTCCCGAGTTCTGCCAACGCCTTGTAGGTCGGGTGCTGGGTGTTCTCCCGGGTGAAGCGTCGCAGGATGGCCTCGGCATCCGCCGTGCCCAGCCTCAACGCCGTCGCATACTTGACCATCTCATCGTATTGGCGGGCGATCAGCTCCCAATTGACCGGCCGCGACAGAACGGGTTGCAGGTTCGGATAGGCGTCGGGTTGCCCTGTGTCGGGCCGGTAAAGGCGTTGGGCGTGGATGGCATTCAGCCGTGGCAGAAGCTGGAAGCCCAGCAGCTTGGTGAAAGCGAAGGCGACCACGCTTTGCCCGTGGCTGTCCACGTATTGCCGGTCCACTTCCAGCTCGGTGCAGTGGCGCATGACGCCCTCGATCATGCTGGCGACCTCGGACGAGGAGGGCGACTTCAGCTGCGAGTGGATGCACAACGACTTCCGTTCGACATGCCAGTAGATCATGACCCCGCGCCCGCCATACGGCGTCTCGCCATAGAACGGGATCTTGGCCAGTTTTGGTGATCATGCCGCCGTCGCCACATGGGATGAGTGAACCTGATCTCCTGCTTGTTGCCGGAC
>JAYTQW010000465.1:0-7107 GCA_043746535.1 Rhodospirillales bacterium | reverse complement strand
GCGGCGCCCAGCGGGTAGCGGGTCTGGCCGTCCACCAGTTCCGGCAGTCCGGCGTTCGGCTGCACGCTGATGAGGCCGGGCCAGCTCCCCGCGAGGTAGCGCACATGCTCGGCCATCTCCTGCGGCCCGGTGGCGCAGTTCAGCCCGATCAACGGCACGTCCAGCGCACGGATCACGGTCGCGGCGGCGGCGATGTCGGGGCCGACCAGCAGCGTGCCGGTGGTCTCGACCGTTACCTGCACGAAGATCGGCGTGTCGGTCCCGGCCTGTGCGCGCGCCCGCTTGGCGCCGTTGACGGCGGCCTTGATCTGCAACGTGTCCTGGCAGGTCTCGATCAGGATGGCGTCGACGCCGCCGGCGATCAGGCCACGGCATTGCTCGAACAGGCCCTCCTCCAACGGGTCGTAGGCGATGTTGCCCAGCGACGGCAGCTTGGTGCCCGGCCCGACGCTGCCGATCACGAAGCGGTCGCGCCCGTCGGCGAACGTCTCCGCCGCCTCGCGCGCCAGGGTGGCGGCGATCTGGTTGATCTCGAACGCGCGCGCGGTCAGCCCGAACTCGCCCAGCGTGATGGGGGAGCCGCCGAAGGTGTTGGTCTCCACCATGTCGGCGCCAGCCTCGAAGTAGCCGCGATGGATTTCGCGCACCATGTCCGGGCGCGACAGGTTGAGGATTTCGGTGCAGTTCTCCTGGCCCCAGTAGTCGCGGTCGACATCGAGCGTCAGCGCCTGCACCCGGCTGCCCATGCCGCCGTCGCACAGCAGCACGCGGTCGCGCAGGATCTCAAGCAGATGCGGGCGGGTCATGCGGTGGTCTCCAGGATATCGGCGCGGATCGGCATGGCGGCGGCGGCGGCGTGGCTGGCGGACCAGAGCCGGATTTCGAGCGGGCCGGGGACGGTCACGGCGGGACGGGGGTCAAGCCCGGCCGCGCGCAGGAGTTCCCGCATCGCCGGCTCGGCAAAGCCCGGCCAGCGATGCGCCAGCCGGGTCAGCATCTCGGCATCGGCGTGGGCGGCGAGGTCGATGACCACCAGCAGCCCGCCCGGCCGCAGCGCCCGCGCCGCCTCCGCCAACGCGCCGGCGGGGTCCTCGGCGTGGTGCAGCACCATTTGCAGGATCACCACGTCGAACTGCGCGTCCGGCGTCGGCAGCCGGTACATGTCGCCCAGCCGCACCGCGCAATGGCCGAGGCCGTGCGTGCGCCGGTCCTGCGGCCGCGCCAGCCGCGCCCGCGCCAACGCCAGCATCGCCCGGCTGGCATCGACGCCGATGGCCGACGCGGTGTGCGGCGCCAGCACCTCCAGCAGCCGCCCGGTGCCGGTGCCGATGTCCAGCAGGCGGCCGATCCGCGCCGGCAACAGGTCCAGCAACGCCTGCTCGACCGTGGCCGCCGGCAGGCCCAGCGCCCGCATCTCGTCCCAGTCGGCGCCCGCGCGACGGAAGATCTCGCTGGCGGCGCGGGCGCGCTCGGCCACCACCCGCGCTGCCTGCCGGCGGTCGGCGGCCAGGGTGGCGTCGTCGTCGGGCACGCGGTCGAGCAACGCGCGCACCAGCGAGCCGGGCGCGCTGTCGGCGGGCGGCAGCGCCAGCCACACGTTGGCGCCCTCGCGCACCCGCTCCAGCAACCCGGCCTCATGCAGCAGGCGCAGGTGGCGCGACAGCCGGGGTTGCGACTGGCCGAGGATTTTGGTGAAGTCCATCACGCAGAAGCTGCCGCTGGCCGCCAGCGCCAGCAGGCGCAGCCGAGTCGGCTCGGCACAGGCGCGCAGCGCGGTGAGGATATCGTCCATGCGGGGTAAATCGCATAAACATATCCTTATGTCTAGACGGTGGCGGTGGGTCAGTTTGAATGTCGGGTTCTGGTGGAAAGGCGGCTGGCGGCTTTTTGGCGTACGGGATGAGAAGCAGACATTCCTCGTTTGGCTGGGCTTGGTCGGAAGCGGAATTGCGGCGATCATTACCTGTGGCGTAATTGCCGCTATGAGCGATGCTGCCCTAGACAATCCTCGTCATGCACACAGCATGGCCTCAATGAGGAAAAACACGATGCCTTACGAGAACGGAGCGAAGATCACCTTCACCAGAACGGCGCCTCCGGCCTGGCTGCTGGCGATGTGGAAGGAGATCGACGACAAATCGTTTGGTGCGGGGTTCGAGTGTTTCGCCGACGACGCGGTCTGCAATCTTGGCGTCGCTGACTGGCACGGGCGGGAAGCCATTCGGCGGAACTTACGCGACTTCATAGATCGCGGCTTCACCGCGCATCACGATGTGGTCGAGTATTTCGACAGCCCTTTGCTGAAGGTGTTCCACGGCAAGGTGCGGATGACGTTCGACGACCCGGAGATACCGGGCGTGCGGCCGACGATGACCCACTTCTTCTATATGGATGAGAACGATCCGGCCAAGGTCAGCCGCTGGATCGGCGCGGTGGGGCCGACCGGATTTTGAGCCTGCCTGCGGGAGGCGAGCTGGGGGCACTTTTGCGCTACTGGCGCGATCTGCGCGGCAAGAGCCAGCTCGACCTCTCGATCGACACCGGCGTGTCGCAGCGCCACATCAGCTTCATCGAGAGCAGGCGGAGCGTGCCAAGCCGGCGCGCCTTGCTCGAACTCGCGGACGGGTTGGACGTGCCGCTTCGGGAGCGCAACGTGCTGCTGTTGGCTGCGGGCTATGCGCCGCTGTACGCGGAGAGCCGGCTGGGCGCGCCGGAGATGCAGGGGATTGATCGGGCGCTCGACCGGATGCTGCGGCAGCACGAGCCATTCCCGGCGGTGGTGATGGACCGCTATTGGAACGTGATCCGCGCCAACGAGGCGGCGCCGCTGTTCTTTGGCAGCTTCATCGACATGGCGGCGCGGTCGTGGTCACGCAATTTGTTGCACCTGATGTTCGATCCGGCGGGGATGCGGCCGTTCATCGTGAACTGGCAGGTGGTGGCGAAGGCCTTGTTCGAACGGGTGCGGCGGGAAGCGGTCGGTCGGGCGGTGGATGAGCCGACGCGGGAGTTGCTGGCGGCACTTTCGGCTTATCCGGATGTGGCGGCCTGGGCCGGAGCGTATGCCGCGGCAGGGCCCGCATTGCCCGTGATCCCAATCAGCTTCGAGAAGGATGGGGCCATCTGGAGCTACTTCTCATTGATCACGACGGTGGGGACGCCGCTGACGATCGCAGCGCAGGAGTTGCGGCTGGAGAGCATGTTTCCGGCGGACGAGGCGACGGAAGAACGTCATGTCGCGTTGATGGGGAGCTTGTCGCGAGCTTGATCAAGCGCCGTCCGACGGTCACTCCGGTAATCGCGTTTGGTCGCAAGCCAACATCCAAGCCGAGACACTATTAGGTATGGCGACAATGTCGGACGAGCGGGTGGCGGTGGTGGTACGGTCGGCTACGGCGCACGCGACGGCATCTTCGCGTCCGGACGACGCTGTGGTGCTGGCCGGGCCGCCGGAGACGGGCGCGCACCCGTTCGCCTGCGTCTGCTGCCAGCCGCGTAGCGCGTTAGGGCAAGAACTTGGACGGCTGTTCAGCGCCCGCGCGCGCGGCGAGGTGGCGTTCTTCCGGCGCGTGGTGGTGGTGGCGAACGGCGAGAGGGCGGCGCAGCGGATCCGGGAGCTGATCGAAGCTGACGCGGTCGCTGCCGCGCGCTATCGCCTCGACCCCGGTTGAACCGCGCGCCCGCTTCGCCGATGGTCGGGCATGGACTGGACCCTGTACGCCGAAATCCGCGCCCTGCTCGACAGCCAGGACACCGCCGGCGCGCTGCGTCGCCTGTCCGCGATCCGCCGTGGCGGCGCCCGGCTGGAAGGGCCGCTGGTCGGGCTGGAGGCGCAGGGCCTGATGGCGCATGGCGAGGCCGCGCAGGCGGCGGCGGCGCTGCGCGAGGTGGCGGCGTTCGGCGACGACGACTACTGGACCTGGTATCTGCTGGCGCAGGCCTGCCGCCACCTGGAAGACTGGCCGGGAACGTTCGCGGCCAGCCAGCAGGCGCACGCCCGGCTCGGCTGGGCAGAGAGTGCGGCGCACGGCTACGCCTTCACCCATGACTATTTCTCCAGCAACGTCCCCGACTGGCAGCGATGGTTCGCCGAGCACATCCGCGCGGCGCCGGTCGCCTGCCTGGAAATCGGCAGTTGGCAGGGCGGCTCGTCATGCTGGCTGCTCGACCGCGTGGTCGGCCCGCGCGGCGGCCGCCTGACCTGCATCGACCCGTTCGAGGGCAGCTCCGAGCACGCGGGCTTCCTGGCCGGGCTGGAGGCGCAGTTGGGCCGGCGGCTGGAAACCCTGTTCGACGCCAACATCGCGCGCACCGGGCAGGCGCATCTGGTGCGCAAGCTGGTCGGCCTGTCGGAAGCCGTGCTGCCGAAACTGCACGCCGAGCGGTTCGACTTCATCTACATCGACGGCGCGCACGAGGCGCGGTTCGTCATCCAGGACGCCATCCTGTGCTGGCAGATATTGGCGCCGCGCGGCTTCATGCTGTTCGACGACGTGCCGTTCCGCTTCGCCGGCCGCCCGCAACAAGACACCGCGCGGGCAATCGACTTCTTCCTGTCGGTGTTCGAGGACGAGGTGAGCGTGATCGAACGCGGCCGCCAGCTTCTGCTGCAACGGCGGTAGGCAAGGCGAGGGCTTTGCCCCTCGACCCCAGCAAAGGCTGAGCCTTTGCAGACCTTTAGTTTCGGGGTCTGGGGCCTGCGGCCCCAATGGGTCGAGGGCGACGCCCTCGCCTTGCTCAGGGCAGGTCCAGCGCCGCCGCGACCCGTTCCGCCAGCGCCAGCAATGCCCGGTCCTGGCCGTAGCCCGCCACCAGCGACAGTCCGAGCGGCGCGCCGCCGATCTCGGCCACCGGCAGGCTCACCTCTGGCAGGCCGCACAGGCTGGCCAGCACGGTGACGCCCAGGGTGCGCAGGCGCGTGGCCTCCTGCGCCTCGGCAGTCGCGGCCAGCGGTGTTGCGGGCGAGGGGCTGGTGGGGAACACCAGCACCGCGCCGCCCGCCAGCAGGCTGCGCATCCTGGCGGTGAATGCCCGGCGTGTCGCGCGTCCGGCGGCCGCCATGGCCGGATCGGTGTCGCGGGCCACGGAGAAGCGTTGCGCCACCGCCGGGCTGAACGCCGGCTGCGTCGCCTGCACCCAACTGCCCAGCGCCGCCCATGCCTCCTGGCCCTGCACCGCGCGCATGTGCTCCATCAGCAGGTCCGACGCGCACGGGAACGGCCGCACGCTGCCGATCGGGCCCAGCGCCGCCGCGATCCGCGCCATCGCCGGCTCCAGCGCCGCCGCCACCGCCGGCTCGGCCCGTGCCCACGACTCCTCCAGCCGCAGCAGCACCGGCGTCGCCGCCGCCCCGCCTTCCGGCAGCAACACCTCGCCGACCCGGCGCAGCAGCGACGCGCCGCGCGCGAACCAGCCGAGCGTGTCCAGGCTGGGCGCCAGCGGGCAGGCACCGGCCAGGCTGACGGCGCCGTGGCTGGGACGGATGCCGAACAGCCCGCAATAGCTGGCCGGGATGCGCACCGAGCCGCCGGTGTCGGAGCCGAGCGCGAAATCGACATCGCCGGATGCGACGGCGGAAGCGGAGCCGCAGCTTGATCCGCCCGGAAAGCGGTCCGGCGCGCGCGGGTTGCGCGGCGTGCCGTACCAGATGTTCTCCCCGGTCAGGCCGAGCGCCAGTTCCACCGTCTTGGTCTTGCCGGCCAGTGCCGCGCCCGCCTCCAGCAACGCCATGATCGCCGGCGCGGTGGCGGCGGCCGGGGGATGCGTGCGCGCCCAGTCGGGGTTGCCATAGCCGGTGACGTGCCCGGCCACGTCGAACAGGTCCTTGGCTGCGAAACGCAGCCCGTCGAGCGGGCCGGACCCGGTTGCGCGCAGGCTGACCGGCGGTCCTGGAACAAAGGCGCTGTCATCGATCATGGCGTGCGAACTCCCAATGGTTCCATTTCAATCGTGAACGAAGTATAGGCCACCGCAGCGGGGAAGCGGAGTGTGCCGTCCAAGCGACGGCGCGCAAAAATCTGGGCAAATTAGGAATTAATCCAAGTTTGTCCCGTATGTGTTAGTGTAACCATGTGCGCGTACCGCTTGGCCGCCACGTTCTACCGGCTCCGCCCGGCCAGTATGCGACGCCGGACCATTCTTGAGGAGGCTGCCCCCGTGAGCGTTAGCGAGACCCGTCAAGACGGCACCGGCCCGGCCTCCACCGCCAACGCAGGCTCCACCTCCAATGCCTCGTCCGCTGGCCCGTCCGCCGAGGCGCTGGCGCGGCGCTATGCCACCGAGACCCGGCTGCTGGCGATCGATCAGGCGGCGCGCCACCACGGCATCGACATCGACCGCGAGACGCTGCGCTACCCGGCCGGCGAGGCGCCGTCGCCGGCGACGCTGGTGGGCTGGCTGCGCGAGGGCGGCCTGTGGGCGAAGGCGGTGCGGCTGCGCTGGGCGCAGGCGATGAAGCTGGAAGTCTCGTCGCCGGTGGTGCTGCTGCTCAAGGACGGTGGCGCCGCCGTGCTGACCACCATCGACTCCGCCCGCAACATCATGTGGCTGAAGGACCCGCGCGGCGCGTCGGGCGACCTGCCGGTGGCGGTGGACGAGCTGCGGCTGTCGCAGGTCTGGGACGGCGAGGTCATGCTGATCCGCCCGGAACGCGGCGTCACCGAGGAGCTGGCGCCGTTCAACGTCGCCTGGCTGTGGCGCATCGTGGCGCGCGAGAAGAAGACCTTGCGCGACATCCTGATCGCGTCCCTGGCGCTCAGCGTCCTGGCCATCGTGCCGGCGCTGATCGTCATGCAGGTGATCGACAAGGTGCTCACCTACCACAGCATGTCGACGCTGTTCCTGATCTCCCTGATCCTGGGCGTGTGCCTGATCTACGAGGGTTTCCTGACCTTCGCGCGCATGCAGATGACGCTCATCATCGGCGCGCGGGTCGATGCGAAACTCAGCCTGCACGTCTTCCGCCGCCTGCTCGGGCTGCCGCTCGATTATTTCGAGCGGCAACAGGCCGGCGTGATCACCCATTACGCGATGCAGGTGAACAAGGTCCGGGAGTTCCTGAGCGGGCGGATGCTGACGCTCATGCTCGACCTGATCACCCTGGCGGTG
>JAYTQW010000464.1:0-4380 GCA_043746535.1 Rhodospirillales bacterium | reverse complement strand
AGAAGGATGCGCTGATCCTGTCTCTGCTGCCGCTTGTCGGCCAGTTGGAAGCGGCGTTGGCGCGGATCGCCGAATTGGAGGCGCGGCTGGCTCGGCTGGGGAAGCCTTCCAAGACGCCGGACAATTCCTCGCTGCCACCGTCGAAGGGCCAAAAATCCAACGATCAGCCGACCGGCACGAAGCCGCCACGCAAGGGCCGCCCTGGATTTGGCCGGGCGCTCGATCCCAACCCCGACCGCGTCGTGGATAGCCGGCTCGGCGCCTGCCCGCACTGCGCCGCCGCCTGGGCGGCTGAACCTCAGATGCCGCAGCAGGTCTACGACCGCATCGAACTGCCGCCGGCCAGGCCGGACGTGACCCGTGTGCGCCTGTTCGGCGGGCGCTGCGCCTGTTGCGGCGAACGCGCCGTCGCCACCGCTCCGGAAGGCCTCGAGCCCGGCTCGCCGTTCGGCAAGTCCATCGAGGCCATCGCAGTCTATCTCCACTACGCCCAGGCGATCGGCATCCAGCGGCTGCGGCGCCTGTTCGCCGAGATGTTCGGCCTGTCGATCAGCGAAGGCGCGCTCTGCAACATCCTCGCCCGCGCGCAAGCGCCGTTGGAAGCGGCCGCCTCGACGATCGCGGCGGTCGTCACGGCGTCCGACGTGGTCGCGTCCGACGAGACCTCGGTGCGGGTGATGAAGGCCACGCAGTGGGAATGGGTTTTCGTCACCGCTGCGTGCGTGCTGCACATCATCCGCCCCAGCAGGGGTGCGAACGTGGTGCGCGCTGTTCGGCGAGCGTCGCCCGCGCGTTTGGATCTCCGATAGCTTCGGCGCCCAGCGCGGCCATTCCGAGTTCTGGCAAATGTGCCTCGCCCATCTGTTGCGCGACACGCAATTCGCCATTGATTGCGGCGACGACGGATTTTCGCCGGCGTTCAAGCGCCTGCTGTTGCGCGCGATCGCCATCGGGCGGCGACGAGACACGCTGCGCGACACCACGCTCGCGCAATATCAAGCCGATTTGGAACGAAGGCTGACACGTGTCATGGCGCTGCCGCGGCGTGGCGAAGCCGCCGGGAAATTGCGCCGGCGTATCGCGCGCGACCGCGCACACCTGTTCCTGTTCGTGACCGAGCGCGCCGTGTCCGCCACCAACAACGCCTGCGAGCGCGCGCTGCGTCCCAGCGTGATCTTCCGCAAGGTGACCAACGGCTTCCGCTCCGAATGTGGCGCGCAAACCTATGCAGCCTTCCGCTCCGTGGTCAGCACCGCAAAGGCCAACGGGCGCTCCGTCCTCGGCGACATCCGCGGCGTGCTGGCAACCACGTCAGCAAGCGAGGCCGCGGCACCAGGGTGAGCAATTACGTTGTCGTGGCAATCGGAAGCATTCCGAACGCTATAACGTGCATGTTTGACTTTTCATCCAACGATGAATTATGCGGCGTCAATGCCGGCGACATGCTTACGATTAACGGAGAAATAGCTGACTACAATAATAATGCTAACGGGATGTTTTTGATCAACTGCAAAGCCGGCTGATCACAGATCCTCCAGCCGCACTCCCTCCAACTCCAGCACCGCCAGGCACGCCAGGAAGAACGACACCGCAAACGTCCCCCTAGATAGCTTGCTGGCAATGCCCGATTCGGTTTCTTCCATCCCGTGCGCCCGGAGCCGCTCGGCTAGGCCCTTGTAGCCGATGTCGATGCGCTTCAGCTCGGCCTTGAGGAACCGCCGCGCCCTGTCCCCCCATTCCTTCTCTTTGGCTGGCATACCCATATCGCTGCCTCACACGCAAAATACTTAGCATATATGCCAGTTTCCTGTTGACCGTGCGACGCCAGAGATATAGCGTATCTGCATACTTCATAGCTAATACGCCAGATAGCCCAGCACTTCCTCCTTTCCGCCGCCGCCCGCAGCCTCAGCATCGCCTCCGTGCTGCGGATGAGCGACGCCCAGGCGGAAGTGACCTTCGCCGGCATCCGCTGGACCGAAACCAAGGGCAAGGCGGTGTGCCCGCACTGCGCCTGCCCGACCTGCTACGAGGCCCGCCGCCCCAGCGGCGCCCTGCGCTTCCGCTGCAAGGCGTGCCGCAAGGACTTCAGCCTCACCAGCGGCACCCTGTTCGCCTTCCACAAGTTGCCGCTGCAGACCTACCTCGCCGCCACCCTGATCTTCTGCAACGAGATCAAGGGCAAGTCCGCCCTGGCCCTCTCCCGCGACTTGGGCGCGCAGTACAAGACCGCCTTCGTGCTGTCCCACAAGCTGCGCGAGGCCATGGCCACCGAGGTCAAGGGCTACAAGCTCGGCGGGGTCGGCAAGACGGTGGAGGTCGATGGCGCCTACTTCGGCGGCTACCAGAAGCCGGCCAACCACAGGGAAAACCGCCGGGATCGCCGGCTGGCCCGGAACCAGAACGGCAAGCGCCAGTGCGTCGTGGTGATCCGTGAGCGCGATGGCCACGTGATGCCGGCGGCTTTCGCCTCGGAAGGCGGCGCGATCCGCTACGTGGCCTCCAACGTGGCCGCCGGCACCGAGGTCATGGCAGACGAGGCCCCAAGCTGGAACGACCTGCACGCCCGCTACGTGGTGAAGCGGATCAACCACCAGCGTTCCTACAGCGACGGCAACGCCTGCACCAATGGCGCGGAAAGCTTCTTCAGCCGGCTGCGGCGCGCGGAAGTGGGGCACCACCACCACATCGCCGGCGCCTACCTGGCGCGCTACGCCCAGGAAAGCGCTTGGCGTGAGGGCCACCGGCGGGACGACAACGGGATGCAGGCCCGTGGCGTGGTGGGGCTGGCGCTGGCGGCGCGGCCTTCGGTGGACTTCTGCGGCTACTGGCAGCGGGCGGCGGCTTAGGGCACGTTAGCGTGCGCTTTGAGTCGCACCGATTGTGAATAATTAATCACTTCCCTCTTACAAGGAACCAAGAGTGTTGACATGTGTTAGCGGTGCGGTAGGTTGCGACGCCTGTGGCAGGTAGAGACCGGCACCCTAAAAAAGAGGTCGAACAGGCCGTTTGCTATGCTGAAAGTTGCGGGTGGACATGCCGTAAAATGGGCCACTGGGGGCGTCTGTTTTGCCACAAGGCAGATAGGGAGGGTTGCCAGGTTGGGGTAAACGGAACGCCGGCCAATCCGGAGAACCACGCAAAATCAATTATCAGGGCAGTTGATCGCTGCCCGCACAAGACAGAGGGAGGCAGCGATGAAGACGTTTGAATTTAGCATTATCGCTTCAGGCCTGGACCCTAAATGTCACTCGTACGAGTCCCGTTTTTATGATGGCCGCTGTAACGATGCTACGGTTTCTTTCCAGCGTGGCCACACGATCCTGGACTTCGCCCGCGAAGGCGACACTCTTGAAGATGCGATTTCTTCAGCTGTAGAGGATGCCATTGCGGCTGGTTGCAAGGTGGAAAGACTTGAGCCTGACCCTCTGGTCAGCCTCGCTGATATCGCCTCTAGAACAGGCATGAGCCGTGCGGCGATGACGCAATACGCAAAAGGCCAGCGTGGGAAAGGCTTCCCAGCGCCATCTGTGCGGATTACTTCGGAAAGTCCGCTATGGGCATGGGCCGACGTAGCCCGTTGGCTGTTTCGCAACGACAAAATCGATCGCGATCAGGCGGTGGAAGCGGAAACTGTTCGGCAGGCCAACCAGATCCTGGAGTGCGGCGAGCAACATGTAGGGCTGTCTTTGAAGAAGCGTGTTCAAGAACACGCTTCTTTGCCTCTTTGAAATGCTAGAGTAGCTAACCCGCCAATCCCGATTGGATCCCCGATTCCTTGCCGCCACAAGCCTCAGCCGGGTGCTTTTAGGAGCAAGCCTTTCCGTGGCTGGGCCGGTCGCCTGCGGCCCTGGCGGCGGCTTCGGCCATGTACCCGCCGCTCTTCGTCTTCCCGTAGTAGCGGTCGCCGGGGCAGTGATAGACCTTCCTCGCGCCGTTGACCCAAACCTGGCCGGACCCGCCGCCTGGGGCCGCAGCCATCAGCGCAGGGCTGGCGACGCCTGGCGACGGTGCGGGGGCGAGCGGCGCAGCCTGCATGGCGGCAGGAGCGGGAGCGGCAGGGGCGGCAACAGGAGCGGTGCCAGCGGTCGCCGCAGCCGCGCCGAACGCCTGCACCCCTTGGTGCCCCCGGCAAGCCCCGGCGCGCCGCGCGCCGCTCCAGGTGGTGCCGTCCTTGCACGTGGCCGTCATGGCGTCCTGGGCGAATGCCGCGCCCCCGAGGAGGGCGAAGGCGGCGGCGGCGAGCGTGAGGCCGATCGGGCGCATGGCGGTTCTCCGGTTGCGCGCCCATCGTGGCGCAGCCGGGCCGGCGCTCGCAACCTTCATGTAACGGTTGCGGTCCGCAGGCCACCACTGTCACCCATCCGACGCCATCGCGGT